>JBDTTS010000047.1:0-11574 GCA_039930525.1 Actinomycetes bacterium
GTGCTCGGCGACGTCACGCAAGAGCCGCCGCATGATCTTGCCCGAGCGGGTCTTGGGCAGCTCGGGCACGACCATGATCTGACGTGGCTTGGCGATGGGGCCGATCTCGTGCGCCACATGCTGGCGTAGCTCTTGCACGAGCGCGTCACCATTCGCCTTGTCGTCAGCGACGTTGCCGCGCACGATGACGAATGCCACGATGCCTTGGCCCGTTGTCGCGTCCGTCGCACCGACGACGGCGGCCTCGGCCACCGCCGGGTGAGAGACAAGGGCCGACTCGACTTCAGTGGTCGAGATCCGGTGGCCGGAGACGTTCATGACGTCGTCGACACGACCGAGCAGCCAGAGGTCGCCGTCTTCGTCCTTCTTGGCGCCGTCGCCGGCGAAGTACATGCCGTCGTAGCGGGACCAGTAGGTGTCTTTGTAGCGCTGCGGGTCGCCCCAAATACCCCGCAGCATGCTGGGCCATGGCTCGGTGAGGACGAGGTAGCCGCCGGCACCGTCTGGGACCGCCTTGGCGTGGTCGTCGACCACCTCGGCGCCGATGCCCGGCAGCGGCCGCATTGCCGATCCTGGCTTGGTGGCGGTGACGCCTGGCAGCGGGCTGATCATGATTGCGCCGGTTTCGGTCTGCCACCAGGTGTCGACGATCGGGCAGCGATCGCCGCCGATGTGCTCGCGGTACCACATCCAAGCCTCGGGGTTGATGGGTTCGCCGACTGAGCCGAGGACGCGAAGCGAGCTCATGTCGAAGCGCTCGGGGATGTCGTCGCCCCACTTCATGAAGGTGCGGATCGCGGTGGGTGCGGTGTAGAGAATCGAGACGCGGTACTTCTCGACGATTTCCCACCAGCGCCCTTGGTGCGGGGTATCGGGCGTACCTTCGTACATCACCTGGGTGGCGCCGTTGGCGAGCGGACCGTAGACGATGTACGAGTGTCCGGTGACCCACCCGACGTCGGCGGTGCACCAGTACACGTCCGACTCAGGCTTCAGGTCGAAGACAGCGTGGTGCGTGTACGCCGCCTGGGTGAGGTAGCCGCCGGTGGTGTGCAGGATCCCCTTGGGATTTCCGGTCGTCCCGGACGTGTAGAGAATGTAGAGCGGGTGCTCACTGTCGAATGACTGTGCCTCATGGGTCGTCGGCTGCTTGCCGACGATGTCGTGCCACCACACATCGCGGGCGTCGTTCCATGCGACGTCCTGACCGGTGCGACGAACGACCAGCACGTTGTCGATCGTGGGCGAGGCGTCGGCTGCTTCGTCGACGGCCGGCTTCAGAGCCATCGGCTTGCCTCGGCGGTAGCCCCCGTCGGAGGTGATCACCAGCTTGGCCTCTGCGTCTTCGATGCGGCTGCGCAGCGCCTCGGCCGAGAATCCACCGAACACGACGGAGTGCGGTGCACCGACGCGGGCGCACGCCAACATCGCGATGGCTGCCTCGGGGATCATCGGCAGATAGATCGCGACGCGGTCACCTGCCTGGACGCCGAGCTCGGTGAGGGCATGGGCGGCCTGGGCGACCTCGCGGTGCAGGTCGGCGTAGGTCAGGGTGCGAGTGTCACCGGGCTCGCCTTCGAAGTGGATGGCGACGCGGTCGCCGAGTCCTGCTTCGACATGACGATCGACGCAGTTCACAGCAACGTTGAGCGTGCCGTCGACAAACCAGCGCGCGAATGGCGCGTCCGACCAGTCGAGCGTCTGACTCCAGTGCTTATCCCACTGCAGCCGGCTGGCTTGCTCGTCCCAAAAGGCGAGCCGGTCGGCGGCGGCGGCGCCGTACATCGCCTCGGTGGCGTTGGCTTGGGAAGCAAACTCAGCGCTCGGCGGGAACAGGCGTTCCTCGTGCAACAGGTTCGACAGGGTTTCGTCGTTCGGCGCATCGCTCACTGTGATGGTCTCCTCGGTTCCAGGCGGCTCACGTCAGAACGTAGTCGAGCGGTGCGGCCGGCGGGAGGGGTGATAAGTCTTGGCCTGTGACAACCGCTGAACCCCTGAGCTCGCTGACCACACTGCCTGGCGTGGCCGAGGCCATTGACGCGACCCGGGCGGCGATCGACGGGCTGTTGCGCGAGCCGGCATTGCGCAGGCAACGCGGCGAGGTGCGGGCGGCTGCGCGATGGCGTTCGGCGTGGGCGTCGTCGCAGCTGGAGGGCGACGACGTGCCGTGGGACGATTTTGCGCCGCCCTTCGCCGACAACGAGCGGGGGCATCGTGCGCAGAGCGCCCTTCAGGTGGCTACCGAGGTGGGGGGTCTGGCCGACACGTGGAAACGTGCCCCGCTCCAGGCGCTGGCCCGGCTGCACACGGTAGCGATAACCGAGCGAGCGCCGGAGCAGGAGATTGGTCGTCCGCGCTCAGATGCTGGCGTGAGTGAGCGGCTGACCACGATGGCCGACGTGGTGACCACGTCCAACGCCCCCGGTGTGCTGGTCGCTGGAGTCGTTCACGCCGAGCTGATGACGCTGCGCCCGTTTGGATCGGCCGATGGCCTCGTGGCACGGGCGGCGTCGCGGGTGGTGCTGGTGGCACGGGGCGTCGATCCGGACGCCTTGACGGTGCCCGAGATGGGCCTGCTCGACCTCGGGACCGACGCGTATGCCGATGCGCTCGCGGGGTTTGCGGACGGCACACCATCAGGTCTCGCTGGCTGGCTGATTTTCCACGCCGCATCCGTGCAACGTGGCGCAGCGTTTGCGCGCACCCTGTGCGGCTGACCCGCTGTGCGGCTGACCGGCTAGGCGGCGACGCGTTTGCGACGGGACGCAGCCATGGCCACGACCACCGCGCCGGCGACTACGACGGCCGCCACAGACGCACCGGCGAACGCGCGCTGCCGGGTGTCGAGGTCAGCCAGGTGCGGCAACTCAGGAACGGACGGGCGCCGGCGTCGCATGGCTACCGGCCGGTTGAAGCGGACGATTGGCCACTCGCGTTCAGTGGCGATCTTGGCGAGCTCTTTGTCGGGGTTGACGGCAGTGGGGTGGCCAACGGCCTCAAGCATGGGTAGGTCGGTCTGCGAGTCGCTGTACGCGTAGGAAGCGCTGAGGTCGTAGCCGTACAGCTCTGCCATGTCGCGGATCGCATCGGCCTTTGTCGGCCCGTAGGCGTAGTACTCGATGTCGCCGGTGTACTTGCCCTCTTCGATCACCATCTGGGTAGCGACGACATGGTCGGCCCCCAACATCTGGCCGATGGGTTCGACGACCTCGTATCCGGACGTGCTGACGATGACGATGTCGCGGCCCAAGGCGCGGTGTTCTTCGATCAACGTGACTGCTTCGTCGTAGACGATCGGGTCGATCAGCTCATGCAGAGTCTCGGCGACGACTTCACGCACCTGTGCCACCGGCCAGCCGGCCACCATCGACTGCAGGTACTGGCGCATCCGCTCCATCTGGTCGTGGTCAGCGCCTCCGGCCAAGTAGACGAACTGCGCGTATCCACTGCGCAGCACGGTGCGCCTGTTGATCAAGCCGCTGGCGTAGAACGGGCGGCTGAAGGCCAGCGAACTCGACCTCGCAATGATCGTCTTGTCGAGGTCGAAGAAGGCTGCCGATCGCGTCATAACATCCCGAGAATAGGCAGGTCAGTAGGGGCTACAAGGGATTGGGCCATTCGGGTGGTTGTGTCGGACTCGGTGGGCCGGATGGCCCGACCCGATTGCGCTGTGTAGCGGATCGGGTACACGATGTTCACATCTGGTCCTCCGCGGTCCAGAACGCGCCTGGCTCCCTCCCCCCGGGGCCAAGCGCCCTGACGGCCCCCGCTATCCCCCCGGCGGGGGTCGTCCCTTGTCCGCATCCATCGGCCGCCGTCCACAGGCTGAGCAACTCGGTGTTGTCCACAGACAACGAGCTGGGTGGCCGCCGCGCCACCTGAGGTGCACCACCATCGCGCTCCCGACCACAGGAGCTCCTCGATGCCGCAACCGCCCACTCGTCCCCTGCTCGTCACCGCCGACAGCGGGGTGCAAGAGGCCGTCCTCGCTGTTGCAGACGAGGCCAAGGTCGACGTGGCCGTCGCCACCGACGTCGGAGCGGCCGCATCGCTCTGGGGATCGGCTCCGTTGGTGCTGCTTGACGCGGCGCAGGTCGAGCAGGCAACCCGGCTGCTTCCGTTGCCGCGTCCTGGGCTTGTGGTGGTGTCGCGGGCCATCGACGACGCGACGGTCTGGCGTCACCTGGCGGCCATCGGCGCTGAACATGTCGTCGAGCTACCTGAGGGGGCGCCCTGGCTCTTCGAGCGGTTCGGACGCAGCCTCGAGCACCAACCGACCGCCGACGTGATTGTGGTGGCCGGAGCCGTCGGCGGCGCTGGCTGCAGCACGCTGGCGTCGGCGCTGGCTCGATCGGCGATTGACGACGGCGTCGGATCGGTCTTGGTCGACCTCGATCCGCTCGGTGCAGGGCTCGACCTGCTGGTGGCCGCCGAGACCGCGACCGGCGTCCGATGGGACGAGCTCGCCGGGATCAGCGGACGCGTCGACGAGCGCGTGCTGCTCGAAGCCCTGCCTGATGCCGACGGGCTGCCGTTGCTCAGCTGGGCGGGCGAGAGCGACCTTGAGCCATCGACTGAAGCTGTGGGCCACGTCATGGATGCCCTCGGGCGGAGACCGGGTGTCGTCGTCGTGGATGGCGGACGCCTCGCTGATCCGCGGGCGGCTGTGGCGTTGATGCGCTGCACTTTGCTGGTCGTGGTGGTGCCCCTTCGGGTCCGCGCGGTCGCAGCCGCGCGCCGCCTTGTCCGCCGGCTTCCAGCCCAGGTGACCCCCGCGGTCGTTGTCCGCGAGCCAGCCCCCGGGGGCTTGAGCGGTGATGACGTGTCGGCGGCGCTGGGCCTGCCCATCTGCACGGTGCTGACCAACGACCGGAGGCGTGGGGTCAACGAAGAGGTAGGGGCTGGCCCACCAGACACCTCAGCGTGGCGATCGGTGTGTAGCGCCGTGCTGGCTTCGCGCGTTGACAGCGCAGCCTGATCATGGCGGTTGCGGAGGACGTTCGTCGGATGCTGTTGCACGGCGGGACGCCCGCCGATGCGGATGCCATCCGAGCCATCGTTCGCTCGCAGGGCCGTGTGGTCGACGACTTGGCGCTGCAACAACTGACAATTGCGTTGGCCGCAGACCTGCAGGGTTTTGGGCCCCTAGAGGTGTTGATGGACGACCCGGCCGTCACCGACATAGCGGTCAACGGGGCCGCTCAGGTGTGGGTCGACGCCGGTGAGGGCATGCGCTTGACCCCAGTTCGGTTCGTCGATGACGCGGCCGTGCGAAGACTGGCGCAGCGCTTAGCCAGCTCAGTAGGGCGTCGATTTGATGACGCTGCCCCGTATGTCGATGCGCCACTGGCGCATGGTGTCCGGCTGCACGCGATGCTGCCGCCCCTGGTCGACCGCCTGAGTCTCGTCCTCCGGATCCCTCGGCATCGCGCCTGGTCGCTCGACGATCTCGAGTCGGTGGGGATGGTGACGCCCAGCGTCAAACCGGTACTCACCGACCTCATCACGAGCCGTCGCACCTTTCTAGTGTCCGGTGGGACCGGGTCAGGCAAGACCACGCTGTTGAACGCGCTCCTTGGCGTGGTGCCGACCCATGAGCGGCTCATCGTGGTCGAGGACACCCGTGAGCTCGCGCCCCATCACCCGCATGCTGTGTTCTTGCAGACCCGGCCACCGAACATTGAGGGTGCTGGCGCTGTCTCGATGCAAGACCTGGTCCGTCAGACGCTCCGCATGCGGCCCGACCGACTCGTCATCGGCGAGGTGCGAGGCCCGGAGGTGATTGATCTGCTCACCGCCTTCAATACTGGCCATGAGGGTGGCTGCGGAACGGTTCACGCAAACTCACCGGCCGACGTCATCCCCCGGCTTGAGGCGCTCGCAGTGCTGGGCGGCCTCCCCCGTGAATCGTTGCACCGACTGGTGGCACCGGCTGTTGATGCGGTGGTGCACCTCGAGCGAGACTCGGCGGGCCGGCGGTATGTCTCAACCGTGGCCGACGTTGTTGAGAACTCGGGTTGCCTGGCGGTGACCCCGATCGTGACGGTCGCAGGTCGATGACCGCGCTCGGCGTGGCCGCGGCGTCATGCGCTGCACTCGCCGCGTTCTGGTGGTCGCCGAGTCCAGTCCGGCGCGGACCTCTCGTCAGAGTGCGGCAGGTGGCTCGCTGGACATCGATGTCGGACATGGTGCGGCACCGGCCGCGCTCCTCGGCGTCGCAGGCGCGTGAGGTCGCAGCGCTCTGCTCGGCACTGGCCAGTGAGCTGCGCTCCGGCCAGCCGCCGGACGCAGCTTGGGCGGCGGTCCTGGCGGACTGGAGCGGGCCGCTCCCCGGTCGCCACGTTGACAGCACCGACGTTGTCACGCTTCTCACCCGCTGGGCTCGCGTGCGGGGGTGGGGCGTCCTCGCCGCCGTGGCCGCCTGCTGGCGCGTGGCCGACACGACCGGCGCCGGACTGGCCGATGCTCTCGATCGGCTGGCCGAGGCGATGCGCCACGAGCACGAGGTGGCGGCTGAGGTCAACGGACAGCTTGCATCGGTGCGAGCCACTGCTGCCGTCCTCGCCACGTTGCCGGCGGTGGCACTGGCCATGGGGCATGTCCTGGGGGCCGACCCTCTGGCTGCACTGGTCGGCAGCGCGATCGGTCTGGGCTGCCTTGGCCTAGGAGCCCTGCTGGCAGCCTGCGGCTGGTGGTGGCTGGTTCGTCAGGTGGAAGCGGTTCGAGAGGGGCTGCGCTGGTGAGCGTCTGGGGCCTGCTGGCGGCTGCTTGTACGGCAGCCGCTGTGGCGGCCTGGTGGCCTGCATCGGCTGTGGCCAAGCGGCGTGTTCGAGGAGGCGTCCGCACACGTCGACGGGCGCTTCCGCGCTGGGTGTTGCCATTCGGCAGTGCGCTTGCCGTGATGGTGGTGGTCGACGGTGTTGCCGGCCTGGTCGCCGGGGGTGCGATGGCGTACGCGGTGCATCGCCAGACCCGCCGATCGTTGACCCAGCCTCAGCGCGCCCAGGCAGCCCGGCGCGCCCTCGAGCTGCCGATTGCCGTCGAGGTGCTCGCCGCTTGCTTGGCGATCGGAGCTACCCAGGAGCAGGCGCTGCGAGCGGTTGCGACCTGCCTCGGGGGAACCCTCGCCGCTGATTTTGACCGCGTCGCAGGAGCACTCGGAGTAGGTGCCGATGTCAGCGAAGCATGGTCTCTGGTTCCGGCTTCAGACGTCCGTTCGTTGGCATCGATGTTGAGTCGGGCACACCTGACCGGAGCACCGGTTGCTCCGCAGCTGTGGATGCTGGCTGATCAGCATCGACAGGTTGCTCGAGGGGTGGCAATGGACGCGGCACGCACCTTGGGCGTGCGCTCAACCGGTCCCCTCGGACTCTGCTTCCTTCCGGCGTTCGTGTTGATCGCAGTGGTTCCGTTGGTCCTCTCGCTGCTTACCGCTGGCTCATGAGCCATCCACAGCCCGATCGGTACCGAGTTATCCGCACTTCGTTGCGAGCGACTCGTCGTGCTTGCCGCAAACGCGCACGCTGCACTCGCGATCGACATGATCGCCCGTACCGACCGGATGTCGGAGCGTGGAGGACACATGATGGAAAAGATGCGGCATCGCTTGACCGGCGATGACGGCATGACCACTGCTGAGTACGCCGTGGGAACGGTGGCGGCCTGTGGGTTTGCGGGCACCCTGCTGCAGCTCCTCGGCAGCGACTGGGTGCAGGACCTCCTCAAGTCGGCGATCAGCAGTGCGTTCGATCTCATCTTCTGAGCGCAGGGTGGTGGGGCGCACCAGCGACGGTGGCATGGCGACCGCTGAACTGGCCATGGCGCTACCGGCACTGGTCATGGTGGTCTCGTTGCTCATCACCATTGTGGGCGCTGCCTCTGATGCCTCTCGGCTTTCTGAAGCAGCCAGGGCAGGGGCTCGATCAGCGTCGATCGGCACCGACCGCGCGGTCGTCATTCAGCAGACGAAAGCCCTCGCTCCTGAGAATGCTGACGTCCGGCTCTGGGTCGAGGGCCCGTGGGTACGCATCGAGCTCGAGGCCCCTGGCCGTCACTGGGGCCCGCTCCCGCTCCCAGCCCCGACGGCGGTTGCTGCCGCTCTTCTTGAACCGGGGGTAACGCCATGAAAAGTGAGTCGGGCTCTGCGTCGATCTATGTGATGGCGGCAGCCGCCTTGTTGATCGTGATCGCGCTGCCGGTGGTCGTTGTGGCCCTTGGCTTGGTGGCCCAGCGGCACGCTGTGCGAGCCGCCGACTTTGCCGTTCTTGGCGGCGCACAGCAGTCATTGAGTGACACCTCGGTGGCGTGTGCCACGGCCGCTGAGGTGGCGCGGGTCAACAACGCCGAGCTGCGGCGATGCTCAATGGCCTCGGGCGTCCTCACCATCGAGGTGGTCGTCGGCACCTCACTTCCGTTCCTGTCGCAGGTGAGCGCAACGTCACGGGCTGGGCGAGGCTGATCCAGAGGCGCTACCCGGCACAAGAAGGGTGAGAATCCTCAGAGCCCCGGCCTTATCCAGAGGGTAATTGCCGTTGCCGCACTTAGGCGACTGAACGCACGAAGGGCACCCGCTGGGGCACGCGCAGTCGGCGATGGTGTCCCGAGTCGAGGCGAGCCAACGTTCAGCTGCTGAGTATCCGTGCTCGGCGAACCCAGCTCCGCCGGCTGCCCCGTCGTAGACAAAAACTGTGGGCTTGCCGGTGTCGGGATGATGCGCGGTCGACACACCTCCGATGTCCCAGCGGTCACAGGTGGCGTAGAGCGGAAGCAGGCCGATGCTGGCGTGTTCGGCGGCGTGCAGAGACCCGGGTAGGTCCGCAGGGTCGACGTTGACCGACGTGGCGGCTGACTCAGAGAGGGTCCACCAGACGGCGCGAGTGCGAAGGGTTCTAGGTGGCAGGTCGAGAGGGTCTTCGCCGAGCACTTCACCGGTGGCGATCCGGCGGCGAAGGAACGACACGACCTGACGGGTCACTTCGACAGTTCCGAAATGGAGGATTGCATGCCCTAAGGGTGATTGCCGCTCGGTGTCGAGCACGCGGATTTCGGTCAGTTCTCGGGCGGACGTTGTGTAGTCGGGGTTGGCGGCGTCCGCAAGCGCCACCGAGTCGTCGAGATCCAGGCTGCGCACGACAAAGCTGGCGCCCTGGTGGACGTAAACGGCTCCCGCGTGGACAGAGGTGTGACTCGAACCCGGATCGACAGTTCCGAGGACGCGCCCGGTGGTGCTCTCGACTACCCGGACCGGCGTTCCGCCGATTCCCCGCAGATCGGCCAGATCGGTGGCTCGTTCGCGTTTGGTCCAGAACCACCCCGTACTTCGCCGACGCAGCCAGCCTCGGTCGACGAGCGCGTCGAGCAGTTCGGCGGTGCCCTCTCCGAACAGTTCGAGGTCGTCCTCTCCGAACGGAAGCTCAGCGGCCGCTGCAGCCAGATGCGGGCCGAGCACGTAGGGATTGTGCGGGTCGAACACGGTCGCCTCGACGGGTCGACCGAAGATCGCATCTGGGTGATGGACCAGATAGGTGTCGAGCGGGTCGTCTCGCGCCACCAATACCGCCAAGGCGCCCTGCCCCGAGCGCCCGGCGCGCCCGGCCTGTTGCCAGAGCGAAGCTCGGGTACCCGGCCAGCCGGCCAACAAGATCGCATCGAGGCCGGTGACGTCGATGCCGAGCTCAAGTGCGCTCGTCGCCGCTACTCCGCGCAGGTCACCGGTGGTCAGGCGCTGCTCGAGCAGACGTCGTTCTTCGGGCAAGAAGCCCGCGCGGTAGGCCGCGACAGTGCGCGCCAGCTCTGGGTCTACCTCCTCAAGGGCGTGACGCGTGAGCAGGGCGACGACTTCCGCTCCCCGCCGAGAGCGGACGAAGGCGAGCGTTCGCACGTCGTTGATCACAAGATCGGTCAGCAGGGCGGCCACCTCGGCGGCCGCGGTTCGGCGCACGGGTGCGCCTCTCTCGCCATGAAGCTCGGTGAGAGGTGGCTCCCAAAGCGCGAACACCATCTCGCCGCGGGGCGAGGAGTCTGTGGTGACAGCGGTACATGGCACTCCCGTGAGCCGTTCTGCCGTTAACGCTGGGTCGGACGCCGTGGCCGATGCAAGCACGAACGTCGGGTGCGCGCCGTACCGCGCAGCAACGCGTCTCAGCCTGCGGATGACGGCAGCCACGTGAGCACCGAACAGCCCGCGGTAGTGGTGCATCTCGTCGATAACTACGAAGCGCAGCCGGCGAAGAAATGACGCCCAGCGAGCGTGGCCGGGCAACATCGAGTGATGCAGCATGTCGGGATTGGTGAGGACGATGTTGGCGAAGTTTCGTACCCACTCGCGTTGCTCGCTCGGGGTGTCACCGTCGTATGTCGCCACGCGGAGTCCATCGACGGCGAGGCCGTCGATCCGACGGCGCTGGTCGGCGGCCAAGGCTTTGGTCGGGCTGAGATACAGAACCGTGGCTCCGCGTTCCACCCCCTCGTCGCGGCTGGTGAGCACTTCGTGCACTGACGGCATCAGATAAGCGAGCGACTTGCCAGATGCGGTGCCCGTTGAGATGACAGCCGAGCGACCGGCGTGAGCCAGCTCTGCCACGTCCACCTGGTGCTGCCAGGGCGCTGAGATCCCCTGCGCCGCTAGTGCGCCGCGGAGACTCGGGTGCAGCCAGGTGGGCCACCGGGCGGTCGTGCCGGCCCGAGGGGGCAGCCGTTCCACGTGGGTCAGCCGCTCGCTGCGGTCCCCAACGGCTGCCAGACGCTCGAGGAGGGCTTCTGCGGCTGGCATGGACACAGTTTGGCAAGACCGGCATCACCACCGCCGGGCGTGACCGACCTGTGACCTTCTGGCGTCGAACGTGGGCAAGATCTCGGCCCGCACCCTTACCGAGGGCGCCCCACCTGAATAGACTCGCCTGCGGCCCGCTGCGGATGACCCGGCGGAGCCTGCCCTTCCAAGGAGGATGGATGTCGTTGCTCGCCTACGGTGGGGTCCCGATTGACCTGACCAACCTGCAGCTCACCTATGTAGCCATCGTCGCGCTGATTGGAATCGCGGCGATCGGGGTCGCAGCGGTGATGGTGCGTCAGGTGCTTGCCGCGCCCGAAGGCACCGAGCGCATGCAAGAGATCGCTCAGGCGATCCAGGAAGGCGCATCCGCTTACTTGACGCGGCAGTTTCGAACGCTGGCGATCTTCGCCGTGGTGGTGTTCTTCCTCCTCTACTTGCTGCCGGCCGACACAACCTCACTGAAGGTCGGACGGTCGCTCTTCTTCATCATCGGAGCGCTCTTCTCGGCGATCACGGGGTACGTCGGTATGTGGCTCGCGGTCCGCGCCAACGTCCGCGTGGCTGCCGCCGCTCGCGATGGTGGCGAGCAGCCTGCGATGCGGATTGCGATCCGCACCGGTGGTGTTGCCGGAATGTTCACCGTTGGACTGGGACTGCTCGGGGCCGCATCCGTGGTGCTCATCTACCAAGGTGATGCCCCCATCGTGCTCGAGGGCTTCGGTTTCGGTGCAGCGATGCTGGCCATGTTCATGCGTGTCGGTGGCGGAATCTTCACCAAGGCAGCTGACGTCGGTGCCGAC
>JBDTTS010000048.1:0-11541 GCA_039930525.1 Actinomycetes bacterium
GGCCAGGCGAGTCACCACGCCCGACGCGACCCCGAATTTGGTGCAGCTGTGAGACGCCGAACCGATCGGCATCCATCACCACCATGACGCTCGCATTCGGCACGTCGACACCGACCTCGATCACGGTGGTAGCCACCAGGACGTCGAGTTCTCCGGCCGAGAAGCTCGACATGATGGCATCCTTGGCTTCACCCGGCAGCTGACCGTGCAGCACGCCCACCCGGCACTCGGCGAGCGCGCCGTCGGCCAGCCCGCGAGCGAGTGAGACGACTGAGTGCAGATCACGCTCACCACCGAAGCCTGCTGCGCCGGCCGGACCGAGCGCGCCAGCGGAGCCAGCAGGGTCGGCGGGGCCAGCAGGGTCGAGATCATCGCCGATTCGCGGGCAGACGACGTAGGCCTGGCGACCGGCTTCTACCTCTTCGGCGATGCGCTGCCACGCCCGCTCAAGGTGGTGAGGGCGATCAACCGCGTCGATCACATGCGTGCTGATCGCCTGTCTGCCCTGCGGCAGCTCGGTCAGGGTCGAGATGTCGAGGTCGCCGAAGATCGTCATCGCCACCGTGCGCGGGATGGGGGTGGCCGTCATGACCAGGACATGCGGTGGTGTCTCTGCCTTGGCACGCAAGGCCTCGCGCTGCTCCACGCCGAAGCGGTGCTGCTCGTCGACGACCACCAGGCCCAGGTCAAAGAAGTCGACGTGTTCTTGCAGCAGGGCGTGCGTACCCACCACGATCCCGGCTTCACCGGACGCGATGTCGAGCAGGCTCGCCCGACGCGCGGCGGCCGGTTGGCTGCCCGTGAGCAGTCGCACCCGGGTGGCTTCCGGCGGCGACCCCAGCAGACCACCGTCGCCGAGCGGGCCCAACATCGCAGTCATCGTTCGGTAGTGCTGCGCCGCCAACACCTCGGTGGGCGCCAGCAGCGCGGCCTGACCCCCCGCGTCAACGACGGTGACCATGGCGCGCAGCGCCACCACCGTCTTTCCAGAGCCGACTTCACCCTGCAGCAGCCGGTGCATGGGGTGCGACTGCGCCAGGTTGTCGGTGATCTCGGCCGTCACCGCACTCTGGCCGGACGTGAGCTCGAACGGCAGCCGTTGGTCGAACGCGGTCAAGAGCCCGTCATCGGTAGGCACCCGAGGCGTGGAGTCACTGGCGGCGAGAGCAGCGCGGCGCCGGGCGAGCACTGTCTGCAGGACGAGTGCCTCATCGAAGGCGAGCCTGCGCCGCGCGGCTTTCACCTCGTCGAGCGAGCGGGGTCGGTGCAGAGTGCGGTAGGCCTGGGCGCGACTCATCAAACCCTCGCGGGACACGATCGAGGCAGGCGTCACCTCAGGTAGCCCGGGCATGGTGTCGAGCAGCACCTGCACCGCCTTTTGAATCCGCCAGGTGGGCAGCGCCGCGGTTGCTGGATAGATCGGGATCAGGAAGTCGGTGAACTCCTGCAGCACCAGCAGGTCTCGGTCAAGGTCGGCATCGGCCTCTTTGAGCGAGGGCGCCTGAGCCTCGTCAGCAGCCGCACCGGACCCAAAGATCACGTACTCGGGATGGGTGAGTTGACGGCGTCCATTGCGCGAGTCGACCGTGCCGGCGAAGAGCCCACGCATTCCCTTCGTCAGCTGACGCTCTCGCCAAGGCTGGTTGAAGAAAGTGAGCGACAGGGGGTGTCGCCCGTCGGTGACGACCACTTCAACGATGGTTCCTTTGCGCTGTCGCATCCGGCGCACCGACACTTCGGCCACCTCGGCAAGAACGGTCGCCTGCTCGCCGATCTGCAGGTGGCCGATGTCAGACAGCTCGCCATGTTCGCCATAGCGCCGGGGCAGGTGGTCGAGCAGCTCTCCGGCGGTACGAATGCCCATGGCCGCCAACGCCTTGGCGGTTGCTCCACCGACCACGTTGCGAAGCGGCTGGTTCCACCAACTGGCTGACTCTGAGAGGTGCCTCATCTGGCGCGCGATTCACCGGACATCGGGCATCACTCCACGCCGATGAACAGCGGATAGTGCGGCTGGCCGCCGTCGTACACGACCACCTCGACGTCGAGGCGGGTGCGGTGCAGGTGGCGGCGCACTGCGTCAGCCGCGGGGCGCCCGGAAAACGGAGCGTCACCGCAGATCAGGGTGACCAGCTCGCCGCCCGCGGCGAGCATCCGATCGACGACGGCCGTGGCAACCTCGGCCCCATCATCACCAAGGACAACGATGTCGCCTTCGACGATCCCAAGCGTCTGGCCCGGCTGGCAGATACCGGCCGACGTCATGGCCTGACGCTCTGCTTGGGCCAGACCACCGAATCGGGTGGCTGCTGCGGCCGCCGACATCGCAACCACGTCGTCGGTGAACGGACTGTCCGGATCATGCACAGCGACCGCAGCCAGCCCTTGGACCACTGCGTGGGTGCGAAGCACCGCGACGTTGACCCCACCCGCCCGCAGCTCAACTGCGGCCGCGTCAGCAACGGCAAGGTGGTCGTCGTCGTTGGGCAACAACAGCACCTCGGTGGCATGCCCGGCGGCAGCCACCAGTGCGCCTGGAGTTGGACGTCGACCGGGTTCCCCTACCACCACGTGTGCTCCCACGCTCTGGAAGAGCTCAGCGAGACTCGGTCCGGAAACGACGGCAACCACAGCGCGTCCGGCGAGCTCAGGAGATCGCTCGGGCGGCCCGGGAGCAGCATCGTGGAGGTTGTCATCGAGCGGCGTGATCCGGATGCGGAACACCCGACCAGCAGAAACCCCCACCTCAACGGCCGGCCCAGCGTTGTCGGTGTGCACGTGGACGTTCCATAGGCCACCACCCCCGACAACCACGACCGACGCGCCCAGCTCATCGAGCGTCCGGCGCAAGGCGGTGGCGGCTTCGTCGTCGGTCTCAAGCAGGTACATCACCTCGAAGGCACCGTCGCCGGCGGTTCGGTGCTGGGCGGCCTCGGCAGCCGCCACGTGGCCAGCACGCACTGGCAATGCGTGGCCAAGGTCGTACGCCGCCAGCACCTCGTCGGGCGCGGGGGCAAGCGGATCGAAGACTGCCCGCAGGGCTTCGAGCAGCAGCACGAGGCCCTGCCCCCCCGCATCGACAACGCCGGCAGCGGCAAGAACGGGAAGCTGCTGAGGGGTGCGGGCCAGTGCATCTGCAGCCGCCTCCGAAGCCGCGACGACAACGGCGGCCGGCCCGTTGCCCGTGTGCTGGCGTGCGGCGGCGGCAGCAGCAGCGGCCACTGTCAAAATGGTGCCTTCGACGGGTCGCGCCACCCCGGCATAGCCCAGCTCGGCAGCCCGTGAGAGGGCGGCGGCGATGACCGTGGCGATCGACGCTTCGGTCGTCGGCTCAGCGCTCGACTCAGTCAGTGGCTCGGCCATCGCCTCGGCCATTCCCCGAAGGAATTGGGCAACGATCACGCCGGAGTTGCCCCTTGCTCCGAGCAGGGCTCCCCTCGCCCATCGGGCCGAGACCGCGGCTAGATCGTCGGGTCGGTGGGCGATAGGAGCCGCATCAACAGCTGGCAAGACGTGCTGGGTCACTTCACCCGTCTCGTCGAGGGCAGCCGCGGCTGCCTGCCAGGTGAGCAGCAAGTTGGTCCCTGTGTCGCCGTCTGGCACCGGAAAGACGTTGAGAGCGTCGATGTCATGCTGAGCCGCGGTCAGCAGGACCATCGCCCGCGCCGACCAGTCACGCAGGTGGGCAGCCTCGAACTGTTCAGCCTTGAACTGGGCAGGCTTAGCCTGCGGAGGCCGCGGCGGATCGCCGGTGCGGGCACCTGCGCCCGACCGCGCTGTTCGGTCCCGGGCCGTCACTTCCGGCCTCCCTTCGCCGCCGACTGGTGAGCCTAACTGGACAGTCCGACGTCCGGTTTGGGCACCTGCGCGCCCATCGGGTACGCTCACTGCGCTGTCGCCGGCCCCTCCTCACCGAGTCTGTCGCGGTAGTTGCGAACCATCTTCTGGTCGGATCTCACTGACCAGCACCACCTGACCCCGGAGGAGCCACCGTGGCTGCCAAGTGTGACGTCTGCGGCAAGGGCCCGGGCTTCGGCAACAGTATTTCTCACTCGCACCGTCGCACGCCTCGCCGCTGGAACCCCAACGTTCAGACCGTGCGCACGACCATCGGCGGGACACCCACCAAGCTCACCGTCTGTACGTCGTGCATCAAGGCTGGCAAGGTGGCCCGCTAGCCGGACAACGTCGCTCACGAGAAGTGCGCGTGGCCTGAGGCGCCTGCCCAGCGCGATCCATCAACGGTCACCCACGTGGCGCCGGAAGTTTCGACATCGCTGGTCATCTCGTCCCCCTCCCGTGTCAGTCGATCCTTGACCGACCCGATGCGGACAAAACCCTCCGGCAGCACCTGGTCCGAGGCGAAGGCACCGACCAGCGCATGATCATGGCCCCCGCCGAGCACCCATGAGAGCGGCTCGAGACCATAGGCGGCCGCGACCGCGGCGATCGGCTCGCTGACCTCGATGAGGGCACTGTCGATATCGATAATCACCTCGCTGCGCAGCGCGATGTGACCCAGATCCGCGATCAGCCCGTCACTCACATCGCAGAGGGCGTGCGCCCCGGCAGCGGAGGCAGCTGGTCCCTTTGCATAAGGGACTTGCGGACGTCGGTAGGCATCAACAAGGGCACGAGGCGAACGAAACCCCCTGGAAAGCACCGCAAGACCGGCTTCTGCCCAGCCCAGACGCCCGGCGATGGCCACCTGGTCACCCACTTGGGCGCCGCTGCGAAGCAACGGGGGGCGTCCCGCTAACCCACCAATGCCCGTCACGGCAACGGACACCTGGTCGCCGGTCGACAGATCTCCGCCTACGACAGAGGCTCCGACCAGAGCCGCCTCATCACGCAACCCGTCGGCCAGCCGCAGCACCCACGCAGCATCAGTCTCGTGCGGCGCGACAAGAGCGACAACAAGAGCGGTTGGCTCGGCACCCATCGCCACCAAGTCAGCCAGGCTGGCTGCTGCCGCGCGATGCCCGATGTCATCGGGCCCTGACCAGTCAGTCCGAAAATGGACACCCGCCACCAAGACGTCCGTGGTGACCACCATCGGTGTGCCGTCGACGTTCACGACAGCCGCATCGTCACCGGGAGGGACCACGACATCATCCCCTTGCGGAAGCCGCTTGGCGATCGC
This sequence comes from Actinomycetes bacterium, assembly GCA_039930525.1. Taxonomy (GTDB): domain Bacteria; phylum Actinomycetota; class Actinomycetes; order JAHEKZ01; family JAHEKZ01; genus JAHEKZ01. The sequence goes on from JBDTTS010000048.1 coordinate 5,144, forward strand.
TTCGATCAGCGCGAACTCGCCGCGACCTGCGACTGAGTCCTCAGGCGCCTCGGCCCTCGAGGGGTCGCTCATTGCACACCGAAGCGGGTACGGTCATGGCCTGCAGACGGGAGGCTCGTGATGGTCACGGCATACATCTTGATCCAAACCGAAGTCGGACGCGCAGCCGAGGTGGCCGATCAGATCTCCAAGGTCCCCGGCGTTACCCTGTCCGAGAACCTGATCGGAGCCTACGACGTCATCGTGCGCGCCGAGGCCGAAAGCGATGATGCGCTCGGGCGATTTGTGGTGGCACAGGTTCAAGCGGTGTCAGGGATTACCCGCACGTTGACTTGCCCGGTCATCAACCTCTGACGCGCCGCGTGCGGCGTCGGCCCCTCTTCGCCGTGCGGGCGGTGCTGGCCGTCAGCAGCCTGTTGCTCATGACGGCATGCGCAGGGTCAGTCGATGTCGTTCCACCCGATCCCGAGACAGCCGATGGGGCATCGCAGGAAGCATGTGCTGACCTGTCCGCAGAACTTCCCGACCAGATTGTGGGGCAGGAGTCCCGCACGACCAGCCCGGATTCTGCGCAGACCGCGGCGTGGGGCGAACCCGCGATCATCATGCGCTGCGGCGTTGCCCGCCCCGCGACTCTGAACGCCTCCGCGCAGCTGATCACGGTCGACGGTGTCGACTGGTTCGCCGAGGAGCTGACGGCTGGCTACCTGTTCACAGCCACTGGTCGAACGGCCTACGTCGAGGTGACCGTTCCTGACAAATACGCGCCAGAGATCGGCCCGGTCACCGAGCTGTCTCCGTTGGTTGCCAATGCCGTACCGCAACAAGAGAACTCGTTGCCCGAGTCACCGTAGGCCGCGGCGTTTTCCCAACGCGGTACGGACCAGCCGCGCCACCAGGTCGGGATATTCGACCCCGGACGCCTGCCACATGCGGGGAAACAGCGAGATGTGGGTGAAGCCGGGGATGGTGTTGATCTCGTTGAGCACGACGTCCCCGGCTTCGGTCACGAAGAAGTCAATCCGCGCATAGTCTTCGCAGCCGACCGCCTCGAAGGCCACGCACGCGGCGTCACGCACGCGGTCTGACACTTCTAGGGGCAGATCGGCCGGAACCGCCAGCTCAGTCACATCATCGAGGTACTTGGCCTCGAAGTCGTAGAACTCGTGGTCGCCCTTCACCGTGATTTCTGCACACACACTGGCCTCTGGCCCGCGGCCATCGAGACGTGCTAGGACTCCGCACTCAACCTCGCGTCCGGAGATCCCCTGCTCAACCACCACTTTCGGATCATGCTGACGTGCCAGGGCGACGGCATTCTCCAACTTGGCCCAGTCGCTGATCCGGCTGATCCCGACGCTCGACCCAGCCCTAGCCGGCTTCACGAAGACTGGGAGTTCCAGCTTCCGCACCGTTGCCAGCGACGCCGCGCGGTCGAAGGTCCAGTCGCGATCGCCGATCACCACATACGGCGCCTGGGTAAGCCCAGCCGCAGCGACGAGGATCTTCGTCACTGCTTTGTCCATCGCCGCGGCGCTGGCCAGTACCCCCGACCCGACGTATGGAACACCGGCGAGCTCAAGGAGCCCCTGGATCGTCCCGTCCTCGCCATACGGGCCGTGAAGGAGCGGAAACACGACGTCGACGTCGCCCAGCACCTCTGGTACCTGCCCCGCCTCGTGCACGCTCAACGCTCGAGAAGGGTCAGCCGTCCAGACCACCGGGGCCCCGGTGTCGTCATCGACAGCCGGCAGCCGCCCCGACCTGATGGCCAGCTGATCAGGATCGGAGCCGACCAGCACCCAACGGCCCTGAGGGGTGATTCCGACGGGAACGACCTCGAACTGTTCGGGATCAAGAGCCCGCAGGACTCCACCGGCGGACAGGCACGAGATCTGATGCTCAGTGCTCCGCCCGCCGAAGACGACGGCAACCCGGATACGCGATGCAGAGGCCACCAGTTCAGCCTACGTCGGTCGGCGCGTCCTGATGCCACTCAGGCTTTGCGACTCGGCTCATCAGCGAGGCCACCATGTCGCGAGGCGCCCAGCCCTGCGACACCACCCCCGAGACATGCTCGGTGATGGGCATGTCAACTCCGTGCTGCTGAGCCAGTTCAAGAACCGCCGCGCATGAGGTGACACCCTCGGCAGTCTGCGCTGTGATGGCGGCGACTTCGTCCATCGTCATACCTCGGCCGAGGTTCTCGCCAAAGGTTCGGTTACGCGACAACGGCGAGGAGCAGGTCGCGATCAAGTCTCCGACACCGGCAAGGCCCATGAACGTCAGGGGATCGGCATTCATCGCGACGCCGAGCCGCGTCATCTCGGCGAGGCCGCGGGTCATGATCGCCGCCTTGCTGTTGTCACCGAACCCCATGCCTTCAGCCATTCCAGTGGCTAGGGCGATCACGTTCTTGACGACACCCCCGAGCTCGACGCCCACCACATCAGCATTGGTATAGGGACGGAAGTAAGGGGTAAGCGACCACGCCTGCACCTGCGCGGCGGCGTCCTCGTCGGCGCAAGCGATAACACTCGCCGTCGGCTGCCGCCGGACCACCTCACGCGCAGGATTCGGCCCCGACAGCACCGCGATGCGCTCGGGAGGACACCCAGCCGCTGCGTGAACGACTTGGCTCATCCGCGCGCCCGATCCCCGCTCGAGCCCCTTCATGAGGCTAAGCGTGATGGCGTCGTCAGGCACCGCGTCGCCCCAAGCGGTGAGGTTCTCGCGCAGTGACTGCGCGGGCACCGCCAGGACGACGAGGTCAGCACTATCCAACGCCGCGGCCGCATCGGTCGTCGCGTGGATCGTTGTCGGCAGGTCGAGGTCGGGATGAAATCTGGCATTGCGTCGCGAACTGTTGACCGACGACACGGTCTCGGCATTGCGTCCCCACACCCGTACGTCGTGCCCGGCATCGGCAAGAACGAGCGCGAACGCAGTGCCCCACGACCCGAGCCCCATCACCGCCGCCTGCATCACGCCGTCCCTTCCTCGTGTGACCCCACCGCGCCGTCGCGAACAGCGCTGTTCCCGTCCCGAGGATTCTTGCGCGGGTTGCCGGTGCGAGGCAGATCAGACGCGCGGGGATCGAACACCGATGTCGGCGCGCTCACCTCTCGGATGGACGCCAGCAGCTTGCTCAGCGACGCCATGATCTCAGCGGTGAGGTGCGGGTATTGCGGGGGATCGGCATCCGACAAGGTCAGTCGCGCACCCGCTGCCACCCTCATCACTGGACGCCGCCACACCCGAGGGAGACGTCCGTACGGGGGGAGGAGCTCGTGAGGACCCCACTGAACGACCGGGATCACTGGGCAGCGGGTCTGCCACCAGATCCGGGCGGCCCCCGTCTTGCCGATCATCGGCCATAGATCCGGGTCACGCGTCAGTGTGCCCTCTGGATAGATCACGACACACTCGCCGGCGCGAACTGCCTCTACCGCAGCCGACAGCGCTGCTCCAGCGTGCTCGCTTTCACGTTGTACCGGGATCTGCCCGACATTGCGCAGCAGCCGCCCCATAACGGGGATATCAAAGAGCTCAGCCTTGCCGAGGAACCGCGGGTAGCGGCCGGCCGCATCGAGGAAATCAGCCAGCGGCAGCGGATCTGCGTGCGACAGGTGGTTGGAGACAACGACACAACCCCCCTGGCGTGGGAGGTGATTCTGCCCCTGCCAGTCCCGGCGAGCGGCACCCCGGATGGCAGGGCGCAGGACAGCACGCGCGGCGGCATACGTGACACCCGGCTTACTGTCGGCTCCCACTCAATCTCCCTCTTGGGTATCGCGTGGCGACGACCCGATTCGGTCGAGCCTTTAGTCTCACGGCAGCGTCTGCCCGTGTCGAGCAATGTGTGCTTGATGCTGACGCAGACCGACGTACGATCGGCCACATGTGGCAGGTCGTTCTTCCGTTGAAGGGAACCGACGACGCCAAGTCTCGCTTGGATCTGTCGAGAACAACCCGGCACCAGATGGTGGGTGCGATGGCAGCAGACACCCTCACCGCACTGCTGGCCACTCCCGAAGTGCACAAGGTCAGCGTCCTGTCTCGTCGCCCAGATCCATTGGTGCCCTCGCCCGTTGCACGAGAGGCCGAGGTGATCGTCCAGCCCGAGCGGCTCACCTCGCTCGACCAAGCGCTCGCCTGGTTCGCCCACACCCACGCTGCCAGTTCGACCCATTTGGCCATCGTTGTCGCCGATCTGCCCGCACTTCGGCCCGAGTCGATGACAAGCGTCTTGACTGACGCCGCCCGACATCACCTGGCCATGGTGGCCGATGCCTCAGGCACTGGAACAACGATTCTCACCACCTGCAGCCCGGCGCGGCTACCCACGCACTTCGGTGCTGGCTCGGCTGCTGCGCATCAGGCTGCTGGTGCCGCCCTGATTTCTGGCACACCTGACACCCAGTGCGACGTCGACACCACGGATGATCTGGACCGGGCCCGCGAGATCGGGCTCGGCCCCCACATGCTTGCGCTGCTCTCCAAATCCGAGCTGGCTCGCTAACTAGAGTGTTCGCATGTCGCCCATCTGGACCCAGGCAACCGTCCACACATTCGACGAGCTGAGCGCTTCGGGGTCGGTGATCACCGACCAGGGCTTAGTCATCGGGTTCGATGCCGCTGCGTGGTCAGCTGGACCGTTGCGCACCATGCGAACCGGTCAGCGGGTTCGCATCGCCGTCGACTCCACGGCCTCGCCCACCGTCATCTCGGCCCTCACGCTGGCCACCTTCCCTCAGCTGACCTAGCCGGTTATGACGGCAAAAGGCCCGGACCACTTTCGGTCCGGGCCTTTTGGCGGTTCGTGCGTCAGGTCAGCGCTTACGCGTGGCCTTCTTGGCGGTCGACTTGCGGGCCGGTGCCTTCTTGGCCGTGGTCTTACGGGCAGTGGTCTTCTTTGTCGCTGCCTTCTTTGTCGCTGCCTTCTTGGCCGGAGCCTTGCGGGCAGTGGTCTTCTTGGCCGGAGCCTTCTTCGTGGCTGCCTTCTTGGCCGGAGCCTTCTTGGCGGCCACCTTCTTGGCCGGAGCAGCAAGCTTCTTCTCGCCATTTACAACGGCCTTGAACTCCGCTCCAGCTGTGAACTTGGGAACGAACTTCCTCTTGGTCTTGACGACAGCGCCGGTCTGTGGGTTACGCGCCTTGCCCGCGGGCCGGACACGGCGCTCGAACTTTCCGAAGCCGGTGATCGCAACGGGTTCACCCTTTGCCACCTGGCGAGTGATCGTGCCAATCACCGCCTCGAGAGCGTTCTGAGCGGCGCGACGGTTACCGTCGAATTGGCCGGCGAGTTCATCGATGAGCTGAGCCTTGTTCACTACTTCCCCTTCGAAAGACTGTGTGGGCGGGCGTTTTCCCGACCGATGGGAACGTTAGGCAATCTATGAGCGAACGGCAACGCCTACACGCCAGAAAATGCCTTGATTTGCAAGGAGATTCGTCACATTCGGAGTCGTTGGGGTGCTAGGGGTGATGTGAAGAAGCCTTACTACGCCAGTGTTCTGGGCATCCACGCTGGGCGGCTGACCTCGAAGGATGCGACTTCGTCGGTATGGCGCAAGGTCAATCCCACATCGTCGAGCCCCTCAAGGAGGCGCCAGCGCGAGTAGTCGTCCAACTCAAAGGCGACCGTTTCGCCGGCGAAGGCAACAGTGCGTGATCGGAGGTCGACGGCCACCTGGGCCATCGGTTCACTCTCGGCCAACGCCCACAGTCGCTCGACCACCGACTCCGGCAACTCGATCGTCAGCAGTCCGCCCTTCAGGCTGTTCCCGCGAAATATGTCAGCGAATCGCGGGGAGATCACCACGCGAAAACCAAAATTCTGCAGCGCCCAGACCGCGTGCTCGCGCGATGATCCCGTTCCGAACTCGGGGCCGGCGACGAGCACGGTCGCTCCCTCGTACTGCGGCTGGTTGAGAACGAAGTCGGGGTCTTTGCGCCAAGCCGCGAACAGGCCATCCTCGAAGCCGTCGCGGGTGATCCGCTTGAGGTAGACGGCGGGGATGATCTGGTCGGTGTCGACGTTGCTGCGACGCAGGGGCAGAACACGACCACTGTGCGTCTCGAACGGGTCCATGGTGACACCTCTCGTTAGACGTTGACGGCGGCACGAGCCGACGCGTCGGACAGATCTGTGGGACTCGTGAGGCGTCCGGTGACAGCGGTTGCGGCAGCGACCTGGGGTGACACCAGGTGCGTACGGCCACCCTTACCTTGGCGCCCTTCGAAGTTTCGGTTCGAGGTCGAGGCGCTTCGTTCACCGGGCGCGAGCTGGTCGGGGTTCATCCCCAGGCACATCGAACAGCCCGCGTGGCGCCACTCGGCCCCTGCGTCGATGAAGACCTGATCGAGCCCCTCGGTCTCGGCCTGCAGCCGCACCC
>JBDTTS010000049.1:0-11288 GCA_039930525.1 Actinomycetes bacterium
CGACGCCCTCCAGTGCTGCGCGGATACCGATGCCGACGACGACGACGCCATGGTCGGTCATGAGGACGTCGCGTGGATCGAGCACGAGGTGGTGCAGCCCCTCCTGCGTCGCTGCGGCGAGTGCCTCGGCTACTGCCTTCACGACGTTTCGGGCTTCGTCGGCTCCGAGCGGGGCGACTGCGAGCTGCTCACTGAGCGGTGACCCGGCGAGCCAGCGTGTGACGACGAAGACGCGCCCCTCGTCTTCGGCGGTGTCGATCACCCGAAGCAGCCCAGGGTGTTCGACGTTGGCGGCCCGCTGGGCGGCGCGATGAACGGCTTCGGCATGCGGGTGGCCGGCGTCGAGCAGCAGTACGCCGACGGGCCGGTCAAGGACGATGTCGTGGCCGCGCCAGAGGGTTCGTCCACGACCACGCGCGACCTCAGAACTGAGGTCGTAGCGGCCTGCGAGACGTTCCATTGTCATGAAAGTACTGCCTGCCAGGTGGAGCGTCAGAGACCAGGACGCCCGACGCCGTACAAGCCCTCGTGATACACGGGAACGACTCGCACGACGTCACCAGTTCTCGGTGCGTGAACCATCTGGCCGTTTCCGATGTACATCGCGATGTGATGAATCGTGCCGGCGTCTGCTGAGTTGTAGGCGTACACGATCAGGTCGCCTGGTTGCATGTCGTCGACGGGCACCGGGGTTGTTGCTGACCATTGATCGCTGGAGACGCGCGGCAGCACCAATCCGGCTTGCAGGTAGGACCACTGGATGAGTCCACTGCAGTCGAACGTGGAAGGTCCGGCGTCGCCCCACACATAGGGCGAACCCAACTTGCTGAGCGCAGCCGCGATGGCTGGGGCGGCATAGGAGGTAGGACCTTCAGGAATTGGACCGGTCCAAGGGACGGCGTTGGCGGCAGAGGCGGTGGCTCGTTCGTCGGCCTTCTGCTCCATCGTCTTGACGAGGTTCGCCACGCGGACGTCAGCGGCGGCAACGAGCGCCCGCTGATCGGCGACGAGCGTGCGGGCCTGGTCGGCAAGCGTTCGTGCCCTGGCTGACAGCAGTGCGCGTTCGTCGGCGATCGTGTCTAGGCGACCACGAACATCGGCCATCTGGTCGCGAGCAGTGTGGGCGTCGGCTGCCCTGACCAGGTCAGTGTCGAGCACTCCGTTCAGGGCAGCCACGTTGCTTGTGACGTCGGTGATGGCGTCCGCATCGATGGCTTGGGTGAAGAGGGCGGCCGCACCGCCCGACTGCTCGATCGCTCGCACCCGGTGGGCGATGTCGCTTTCGGCAGCAGAGCTGGTGCCCTGCAGGGTAGCGAGCTGTTCGTCGGCGGTAATGGAGTTCGACGTTGCTGCCGCCAGCTGGTCGCGTGCGTAGGCGAGCCGCTCATCGGTCCAGGCAGCGCGATCGCGCAAGTCTTCGAGCTGACGTCGCAGGTCGTCGGCTCGGTCGTGCAGTGAGTCGATGCTGGGAGCAGTACGGACACCGCCCCCCGTAGTTTGTGGCACGGCGTGTGCTTGGCCGACTGGAAGCACCAGCGCGGCCACGAGAGCTGCGCCAACGGTCAGGCGAAGCCGCGCGGTCACGGGGATGAACTACCCACTACGAAAGGCTCGGCATAGATTTTCGTGTCGACCTCAGCCAGGTCGGCTGTTGCGTCGAGGCGGAAGAGCAGCAGGGTGGGAGCGGTCTTCTTCAGATCGAATGAGACGGCCTCGTCAGAGATGGTGAAGGACTTCTTGACCATCTTGGCGCCTTGGCTGGACGCGTACGTGTCCGCCGCCAGATAGGCCTGGGTCGAGTCGCCGCTCTCGGCGTACACAGTCAGTGCTCGGTCGCCGGCCGTCTGGCCCACGTCTTCAAGCCCCACCCGCGTGACCACGATGGACAGCACCTCAAAACAGATCAGGCCGAGCACGGTGAGGGTCAGGGTGAGCCGACCTAACCAGCCAAAGACGATGCTGCCCGTCTCGTCGGCGCCGAGGCGCTGGAGTGCAGTCGTCATGCCAGGGTCTCGACACATAACTAGCCCGTCTTGAGCAGTCTGAACGGGTTGCGGGGGTCAGTGCCTGCCCACCAGGAGTCGGAGAACGTCGCTGATCTCGGTGATGCGGAAGAGCCGGACCCCCAGCAGGTAGCCGGCTGCCCCTGCGGCGAGCCCGGTGACGACGATCACCAGGCTGCTGGTGAGATCGACCGCTCTGCCCACCAGCGCTTCGGCTAGAAGTACCCCAGCCACCATGGCAATGGCGGCAAGTATCGACGCCAGCGTGACGCGTACGTACGTGCGAATGATGACGAAGCCCTCAAGACCGCCCAGCCGACGGCTCAGCCGCGGTGCCAGCGTGGCCAGGCCGATCCAGTAGGAGAGCGCGTAGGCGAGTCCGAGAGCCGGGATCGCGATCTTCGGAGGTACCCACGCCACTGCAGAGATCGCCAGCACCACGTTGGAGCCGTTCAAGATGATCGCGTTGAGCGTAGGAGTGCGGGTGTCCTCGAGGGCGTAGAAGCCGCGCATGAGCACGTAGTAGGCGCTGAACGCTGGGAGTCCGATGGCAAAGGCGCTGAGGGTCAGGCCGAGCAGCCGGGCAGCCTCGAGGTTGAGTGAGCCGTATTTGAACAGGAGCACTGAGATGGGAACGCCCAGCACCATGAACGTCATGGCGGCAGGTACGACGAGCGAGCCAGAAGTGCGAAGCGTCCACCCCACGCGCTCGCGCATGATGTCGAACCGACCAGCAGCCGCCTGCTTAGACAGATGGGGCAGCAGCGCTGTGACCAACGAGACGGTGATGACCGATTGCGGGAGCATGAAGATCGCGAAGGCCATCTGGTAAACGGCGGCACCAGCGTCGGTGTTCGACTCGGTGTTGATTCCGGTGGCCAACCGGATGATCACCAAGGTGCCGAGCTGGTTGACCAGAACGAGCAGGATCGCCCAGCGGGCTAGCGCCCAGGCGGTCCCGAGGCCCTGGCCCTTGAGGTCGGTCCGTAGGCGCAGCCGCACTCCGCACCGCCGCAATGACGGCCAGAGCGCTAGGGCTTGGGCGATGGCTCCGAGCGTCGTTCCGATTCCTAGGATCAAGATCTCGGTGTCGGTAACGGTCTTGGTGCTGGTGCCCGTGCCGGCCACAACCAAGAAGGCCACTGCGCTGGCGATCGTGACCACGTTGTTGACGACGGGCGCGAACATCGGGGCGCCGAAACGACCTCGGGTGTTGAGGATCTGCGAGACGAGGGCGAAGAGGCCGTAGAAGAAGATCTGGGGCAGCAGCAGGCGAGCAAAGGCAGTGGCTACTTCGATGTCGTTCTGGTTCCAGCCGGTGGAGTACAGCTGCACCAGCCAGGGGGCCGCGATGACGGCGACGACTGTGATGATCGCCAGCGCAAGAACCACGGCGCTGAAGAGTCGCTGCACGTAGGCCAGTCCGGCGTCTTCGTCGGACCCCATGTGTCGCACGAGTTGCGGGATGAAGACCGCGTTGATCGCCCCACCAACGAGCAAGATGTAGACAATCGTCGGCAGGGTGTTGGCGACCGAGTAGGTGTCGGCAAAGACCCCGCTGCCCACGGCCGCCAGCAGCGCGGTGTTCTTCAGCAGGCCGGTCACCCGCGACGCAACAGTGCCAGCTGCCATCACCGAACTTGAGCGCAGCGCCGATCGATTGTCGGAGGGGGTGCTTGTCATGCATCCACCCGGCGAGAGGCGCGGATGCGCCGGATCACGCGGATGGCGGCCGCCAGCACCAGGAGCGCAACGGCGGCGCCAAACACAACGAAAGTGATCTGCCCGAACCCTCTGACGTCGATTGCCAGCGTGACGGGGTCGTTGTAGGCAGCCCCTTTCGGAGTGCGCAGCTGGGCATCGAACGAGAGCCGGCCGCTGGTGACGGCGTCAAGGTCGACCTCGCGGAGGACCGAACCACCGGCGGCGACTCGAATCCGGTCTTCTGGGCCGTTGACGCGAAGGCGTAGCGGATCGGTCGACGTGACTTCGAGTCGTACGACGACAGCCTGATCGAGCTGGTTGCGAACGGTCACCGGGAAGGAGCCGCTGTTGTCGCCCAGGGTTCCCCCTCGAGAGACGATGCGAACTCGGCTGCGTTGTGCGGCGAGCCGGTCGAGTGTCGCAGCTTGGGAAGCCTCGGCAGTCCCGACGTCAGTCCGCCAGGCCGTGCTCACCGAAGTGAACAACGCATCTTCGATGGGGGATGACAGCTTCTGCGGCTGCGTGAGAATCGCCGCAAGCATTCGGTTGTCGGTCAAACCGCGGCGGGCCGCGATCACCATTGACGCGGGGAGCTGGCGGTCCTGCGAGAGCTGGGGAATCGATGGAGCAACTCGCTCGATGGTGGGGGCTTCGGGGCCCACTGCTTCGTCGAGCGACACCGGGTTCAGCCAGGGCGCCCGGCGGATTGACTGCACCAGCGAGTCGGACCACTGCTCAGAGGGGTCCCACCGGCGAGGGGGTGCGACGACCAACAGCCGGGGGGCCGAGTTTTCGAGCGTATGCAGCAGGGTCTCAGCCAGGAAGCGTTGGCGGGCCAACAGAACATCGGCGGTCGTGTCTGCGGGGGTCGCGACGAGGGCGCTCGCCGGACCGTCGGCGAGGAGCACGTCGAGCGCGGGGTCTTCCCAGGCAATGCGCCCTGAGGGTGTGTAGGTGAGGGGTGTGACCTGTGGTGCGTTCTGTTCGTTCAGCAGGACGAACGCGTCACCGGCGCGCCCCGATGTGGCGATCACTCGGTCGTCACCTGCGCCATCGGCCGGCCAGGACAGGTCGGAGCGGGCGGGCTTGCCAATGACACGTTGGTAGACCCGATCGCCCTTTCGCTGACCCAGGTGCAAGAACCCGGGTCGTCCGGCGGCTGAGACCGCGGCGACGTCGGGGTCGCCGTAGGGCAGGGCGACGACCTCTCGGTTCGCGGCGGCTGTGCTGAAGGCGCCGATCCACGCCTCGGTGCTGGGCTCGTCAAGGGCAGCGGCGGCGTCCAGCAGCGCCGGATCAACCAACCAGGTGACCGGCGCGTCTGCTCCTGACTCGACCAAGGTGGAGAGGCGTCCCCCAGCGGCCGTCGACGCCGGGAGCGTGCTGGTCACGAACTCTCCGGTCGAGTCGCGTGCCGGGGGGCTGACCATGGGCCAGAACATCAAGAGCCGACTCTCTGGCACGCCGACACCTTCGGGCGCCCAGGGCAGAAAAGTGTCGGTGGACGAGAGAACGGTGCCGCTGGTGGCGTCGACCGCCACCACCCGCAGCGGGTACACGCCGGCGAAGGCAAGAGGCAGCACTTCGGCCGGGATAGCGACGGTGAACTGTTCGCGTTCGCCGCGGCGTACCTTGCGAAGGTCGTCCTCTGCGCCAGGCACGGGGGTTGTGAACGGTGGGTTGGCCGCGGCTTCGGTGATTGAACTCCTTGAGACAAAGGGGGTGGTGCCGATCTCGAGTCGTACCACCACGTCGTCCAGCGTGCGATTGGACACAAACGTGCCCTTGGCGCGCAGAGTGTCTTCACCTTGCGGGGCGAGGGGGGTGAGTGACGTCAGTTGCAGGGTCGTCTTGAGCGGCGCCGCCACTGCGCCACTTGGACTCAGCAGCAATGTGGTCACCAAGCCGACCAGAAGCACGCTGAACCATCGCCAGACGCCGCGCGCCGGACGACGACGGGTGGACGTCATGAAGCGATGGTAACCAGGCTGAAGCGAACGTTAGGCTCCGCTCTCGTGTCCTCCTCCCCTGCTGCGCGCGCGCGAACGATTGCTGAGCTGGTTCGGGTGTCACCGGTGATCAGCGCTCTTGGAGCCCACTTTGCGGACGCTGGTCATGAGATCAGCCTGGTGGGTGGCTCGGTCAGAGACGCGCTGCTCGGCCGGCTCGGCAATGATCTCGACTTCACGACGTCAGCAACCCCCGACCAGGTCGAGCTGCTTCTCGCCGACCACGTCGATGCCCTGTGGGACATCGGTAAGGCCTTCGGCACGATCGGTTGCCGGATCGGGCAGCTCACCTGCGAGATCACGACGTATCGCTCCGAGCGGTACGACGGCGAGTCCCGCAAACCGTTGGTCTCCTACGGCACGTCACTGGAGGGTGACCTCGGGAGGCGCGACTTTACGGTCAACGCGATGGCTGTCGTGTTGCCAGATCTGACGTTTGTGGATCCTTTCGACGGGGTCGGGGCGCTGCAGGAACAGACGTTGCGAACGCCTGGCCGCCCAGAGGATTCCTTTGACGACGACCCCCTTCGGATGCTGCGCGCAGCTCGGTTCGCGGCACAGCTCGACTTCGCCGTCGAACCCTCGGTTCTCCTCGCGATGACCGCAATGGCTGAGCGCCTGGCGATCGTGTCAGCTGAACGGGTGCGCGACGAGTTCAACAAGCTGGTCTTGTCGGCGAATCCCCGGGTGGGACTCCTTCTCCTCGTCGAGACCGGGCTGGCTGACCAGTTCATTCCCGAGCTCCCCGCCCTGAAACTGGAGATCGACGAACACCACCGACATAAGGACGTCTACGAACACACGCTGATCGTCGTCGAGCAGGCCATTGACCTCGAGGTCGAAGACCCCGACCTCACCCTGCGCTTGGCGGCTCTGCTTCATGACATCGGGAAACCGGCGACGCGGCGCTTCGAGTCAGGTGGCGGGGTTTCGTTCCACCACCACGAGATGGTCGGAGCCCGGATGACGCGCAAGCGGATGAAGGCGCTGAGGTACCCCAAAGACCTGATCGACGACGTGGCGCAGCTCGTTGAGTTGCACTTGAGATTTCACGGCTATTCAGAGGGCGAATGGACCGACTCGGCAGTGCGCCGCTACGTGCGGGACGCTGGCGACTTGCTGCCGAGACTGCATGCACTGACGCGAGCCGACTGCACGACACGAAACCGACGCAAGGCGGCGTCACTTGCCACTGCGTACAGCAGCCTTGAGGAGCGTATTGCGACGCTTTCGGAGGCCGAGGAGCTTGCGGCGATCCGGCCTGATCTTGACGGGAACGAGATCATGCAGGTGCTTGAGATTTCTCCGGGACGAGCGGTGGGTGAGGCCTATCAGCACCTGCTTGAGGTGCGGCTAGATCGCGGCCCGCTCGGCCGTGACGAGGCCATCCGGATGCTGCGCCAATGGTGGTCTGAGCGCGAAGGTGGCAGTTCGCCCTAGCCGCGCGGACGCCGCCACGTGGCGGCTGCGCCGATTCCATAGCCCGCCGCGACCGCAACAGCGACAGTTGCCGATGCCACCACCTCTGAAGGCAGGGTCGCAACGGCTACGACCCCGACCACGAAGGCCACGTTGAACACGATGTCGTAGGCGATGAAGACTCGGCCGCGTACGTCGTCGCCGAGCGCCCGCTGAAGCACGGTGTCGACAGTGATCTTGAGGATCTGGGCACCTGCACCGATGAACACCCACGCCAAAAAGAGGGCGCCTGGCCGAAGCGAGAGCAACGGAAGGGCGGTGCCTACGGCTGCGACAGCCAGGGCTACCGCTGCCGCCCGGCGGGGGCCGTGCCGACGCAGCAGTGGAGGAGCCCAGAGCGCGGCCCCAATGAGCCCAAGACCCAACGAGAGCGCGACCGCCCCGAGTGCGGCCAGTGCGTGGTTCTCGTCGGCTTTGGTGGCGGAGAGGTGGAACCGGATCAGGAGCACGGTCCACACCGTGAAGCACCCGAAGAGGACGCGGTTGCCGCCCATGACCACCAGGGCCCGGCGGGCCTGGCGGGATTGGGCGATGTGGAGTGCACCCGACCGGACATCGGCCCACGCCGCCTGGAACACGCTGGGGACCTGGTTCGGCAAATCCTGCAGTCTGGCCACCGGCCCTAGCTGGTGGGTGGTGAACGAGCGGGTGGCCAGGGCGGCGGCTACGTAGCCGATGGCGGCGGCCACGAATGGCGCCGCAGTTGCGAAAGGGTCGAGCCAACCGCGCAGGGCTAACCCCGATGCTGCGCCGATGACGGTGGCGGCCGTGCCGAGTGTCGGGGCGAGCGCGTTTCCAGAGATCAGCAGATCTGCCGAAACGGTACGGGGAAGCGAGGCGCCAAGAGCGGCGAGCACAAGTCGGTTGATCCCGATGGCAACGAGGGCGCAGCCGAAGACGACGGCTTCGGCTGAGGTGGTCGCCGCGGCGAGGGCTGTCACTGCCAGCAGCAGCGCTCGAGTGACATTGGCAAGCGCCAGAACGCGCACCCGCGACCACCTGTCGAGCACCACGCCAGCGAGAGGCGCCACCAGGCAGAAGGGCAGCAGCAACACCGCGAAGCCGAGAGCGATCCGACCCGGCGAGGCAGCCCGCTCAGGGGCGAAGAGGACCACTCCGATCAGCCCGGCTTGCAGCAGTCCATCGGAGAACTGCCCAACGAGTCGCACGCGCAGCAAGGTGCGAAACGCAGGTCGTTCGGCGAGGGCACGGAGACGGGGGGCGATCATCGCCGCGAGCCTAGGGCCGACTCGGTCTGATGTGTCCGATTTCACCCCGTGTGACCCTGCGCACACAGAGGGTGCCAAAACGTCCTGAACGAAAGATCAGATTGTCCAGAATGGACAACTTTCCACACTGTGGCACGCCACTGAGTCGTATTGACGGCCCCTTGACGACAGGAGCAGCGTCAGAACCGCTCGCCGGGCGTGGATCCGGAGAGTCTCGTGGAGGGATCCCGGCGGCGTCTGAGGGGACACACGCCGGGGAGAAATGGAGAACTATTCATGGCATCACCACGCATGAGATGGGCGGCTCGCCTGGGCGTCGCGGCTCTGGCAGTCGGTGTGGCGGCACCGGCCGCTTGGGCGGCGACCAGTTGGACGCCGGCGCCGACAGCAGACAGCAAGACCGGTTTCGTGAGTCCCCAGTACTCGTGGAACTACGGTTCGGCCGCCTCCAAGGTGGGCACGAACAAGATCGCCTTCGCGTACTCGTCGGACGCGGGCACGGCCAACTCCAAGCAATCTGTGTACGCCCGGATCGGGACCGTCGACCCCGCATCCAAAGCTGTGACCTGGGGCAAAGCCAAGCTGATCAGCCCGAAGGCTCAGATCGCTGACCGGATCACTCTGGGTGCCGGTAAGACGAACGGAAATGTGTATACCGCCTGGGCCAACCAGACCTCTTACGGTAAGTACGACCCCGCGAAGCCTCGGGTCGCCTACTATCGCGGCCTTGTTGGTGGGTCATGGACCAAGCCAGTCAAACTTTCGTCCAAGACCGGCCGGGTCGACTACCCAGTCGTGTCCGGTGCCGGCAACAACGTCTATGTCGCCTACACCAACTCCGACACAGGCAAGGTAACCCTCAAGGTGAGCGGCAACGCCGGCGCCTCGTTCGCGACCAAAACTCTTGGCACCACCACGCGTGACATCAATGACGGCGATGGTCTCGGTGGTTGGCCGTGCGTCACCTCTGACGGCACAAACGTCGCGTCGGCGTGGCTCGACGGCACCGGCAAGATCGGCGTCGTAATCTCCAAGAACAGCGGTGGCACGATCGTCAAGACCTCGATCAACACCGGCAGTGCTGCTGGCGGCGATGACGAGGGCTGGGTCCAGTGCGACGCCTCGGGTAGCCGGGTCGGATTCACCTGGAATCAGGACGACGGCGTCTACTACGCGGAGTACAGCACGGCGAGCAACAGCTTCGTCACCTCGCCGACCAAGGCGTATTCCCTTCCGGGTGGCGGATACACGGCCTCCTACTCAGGGTCGGTCTCGCTGAGCGGGGCATCGACGGTCGGCCTGGCTGCACCGTTGTGCGTCACGAACGGCTGCGACTACACCAACAACACGAGCCGCATCGACCTGAAGTGGCTCGAGTCGACCAACAAGGGTGTCGCGTGGGGAGCCCCCACGGCGCTTGCCAACAGCAGCGTTGCCGGAAAGTTCCTGAACGACTCACCGTCGCCGATCTTCTTCGACGCCACCACGCGCTATGTCATCTACAACGGATGGCAGGCCAACTACAAGAACTACCGCCTGTACCTCAGTACCGGCTTGAGCTAGACACAGTTCTCCGGGGGGAGGAAGCACGACAGAAGAAGTGGGGTCCGGGAAACCGGACCCCACTTCTTCGTGCTGCTGTGATGGTGTGTCGCCTTCGAGCTGGAAGCGTCAGATAGTGCCGGCGATGAACGCCTCGACAGCGTCGCGTGCTTCGTCGTCGTAGTACTGCACCGGTGGCGACTTCATGAAGTAGCTGCTGGCCGACAGGATCGGACCGCCGATACCGCGGTCGAGCGCGATCTTGGCGCAGCGGACGGCGTCGATGATCACACCGGCAGAGTTCGGTGAGTCCCACACCTCGAGCTTGTACTCAAGGCTCAGTGGCACATCGCCGAAGGCGCGACCTTCGAGGCGAACGAACGCCCACTTACGGTCATCGAGCCACGCGACGTAGTCGGACGGTCCGATGTGAACGTTGTCCTTGCCCAGGTCGTGCTTGAGCTGTGACGTGACGGCTTGGGTCTTGGAGATCTTCTTCGACTCGAGGCGCTCACGCTCGAGCATGTTCTTGAAGTCCATGTTGCCGCCGACGTTGAGCTGCATGGTGCGGTCGACGATGACACCGCGGTCTTCAAATAGTTTGGCAAGGACCCGGTGGGTGATCGTGGCGCCAACCTGCGACTTGATGTCGTCGCCCACAATCGGTACGCCGGCTGCTTCGAACTTGTCTGCCCACGCCTTGGTGCCGGCGATGAAGACCGGAAGGGCATTGACGAAGCCGACGCCGGCATCGATGGCGGCTTGGGCGTAATGCCGGGCGGCGTCTTCGGAGCCGACAGGCAGATAGCAGACGAGCACGTCGGCCCTGGCATCGCGCAGCGCCTGGGCGACGTCGACCGGCTCGTCGTCAGACTCGGTGATGGTCTCGAGGTAGTACTTGCCGAGCCCGTCGAGCGTCGGACCTCGCAGAACCGTGACACCGGTTGGTGGGACGTCGGTGATCTTGATCGTGTTGTTCTCGCTGGCCACAATGGCGTGCGCGAGGTCTTGGCCGACCTTCTTGGCGTCGACGTCAAAGCTGGCAACGAACTCGATGTCGCTGACGTGGTAGTCGCCGAGCTGCACATGCATCAATCCGGGGACGCGCGCCGTGGGGTCGGCGTCCTTGTAGTACTCGACGCCTTGCACGAGCGATGCGGCGCAGTTGCCAACGCCCGCGATGGCTACGCGTACCGAACCCATGGTTACTCCTTTGTCGAATCTCTGAGGCTGTGTGCCCCAGAGCTTGATGGCGTGCTGGTCGTCTTGCGGTTTGCCTCGTCGTCGATCAACTCGTTGAGCCAACGGACTTCGCGTTCAAC
>JBDTTS010000050.1:0-11102 GCA_039930525.1 Actinomycetes bacterium
GTCGTGTCGCACAACGTTCGGCGGAGGAACGACCACGGATTCGACCAAGTTGTCGGTGATATCGAGCAGTGCACTGATGAAAATGCGGTAGGACGCCACGCCCTCTGCAAGCCAGGCTTCGCGACCGTCGACGTTGGGATCGGGTAGTCGCTTGGGAAGGAACCCGCCCTTGGCCCCCACCGGGACGATCACGGCGTTCTTGACCGCCTGCGCTTTGACGAGCCCGAGTATTTCGGTACGGAAGTCTTCGCGACGGTCCGACCAGCGCAAGCCGCCCCGCGCCACCGCTCCGAATCGAAGGTGGACTCCCTCGACGCGTGGTGAGTAGACCCAGATCTCGAACTTGGGCCGGGGCAGCGGCAGATCGGGCACAGCGGCAGGGTCGAGCTTGAACGAGACGTAGGTCTTCGGCTCGTCGTAGTCGCCAGGTTGGTAGTAGTTCGTGCGCAGCGTCGCGTTGATCAGCAAGAGGAGTGACCTGATGATGCGGTCCTGATCCAGACTGCTGACCGCGTCGAGTCCCTCCACGACCTCGGCGGTGATCTGCTCGCCCGCCGCCGCTCGGTCGCCGGAGTACGACGGATCGAACCGGGTCTCGAAGAGCTTGACCAGAAGCCGCACCAGCTCGACGTGTGCGCCAAGTGACTCCTCGATGTACTCCTGGCTGAATGTGGCACTCGCCTGTCGCATGTACTTCACGTAGGCGCGCAGCACCATGGCCTGACGCCAATGCAGACCAGCCGACATCACCAGCGCGTTGAATCCATCCGACTCGGCCAATCCGGACCACACCGCACCAAAGGCATCCTGAAAGAGCACCTTGAGCTGCTCGGTCTCGTCCGTCACCTGTCCATTGGCCACGCCACGGTGATAGAGGCCGAAGTCGTAGAGCCACACTCTGGTGCCGGACGCGAGATCGACCTCGTACGGGCGCTCGTCGAGCACCTCGACACCCATTCGCTGCAGGTAGGGCAGTACTTCGGACAGTGAAATCTCGGTGCCAAGCCGGTAGATCTTGAACCTCAGCTCGCCGATCTCAGCGCCAGGAGGTTCGTACAAGTTCATCCCCAGGGGCCCGCCAGGTTCGAGCGCTTCCATGCGCCGGATGTCAGCCACGGCCAGCCTGGCTGGAAAGTCTTCTTTGTACGCCTCGGGGAAGGCCGATCCGTACATCTTGAGCAGCTCAACGGCCTCACCTTCGCCCAGCTGTTCGAGCAGTGAGTCGGCCAGATCGTCATCCCACGTTCTGGTTGCCTGGGCAAGGCGGGCTTCGAGGAGGTCGCTGTCGACCTCCGGTATGGTCCCGCCAGGCTTTCCACGCACGACGTAGTGCAGGCGGGCCAACACCGACTCGGATACGCGCGCGGTGTAGTCGGCGCTCTCGGCGCTAAACACCTCCAGCAGGATCGACTCCATCGCTAGCCGAACCTGCGTGGTGTACCGATCTCGCGGAAGGTAGACAAGAGCCGTTGCGAATCGACCGTAGACGTCGTAGCGCAAGAAAAGTCTGACCTGGCGGCGCTCCTGCAGATGCATGACGCTGACCGCGATGGGCATCAACTCATCGACGTCCATTTGGAAGAGCTCATCACGGGGGTAGGTCTCAAGAATCTGGAGAATGTCCTTGCCGCTGTGACTCATCGCGGCGAATCCGCTGACCTCAAGGATGGTCTTCACCTTGCGCCGGAGCACAGGGATTCTCGTCACGCTCTCGCTGTAGGCGGATGTTGTGAAGAGCCCCAGAATCCTTCGCTCTCCCGTGACGTTTCCGTCGACATCAAACGTCTTGATTCCAATGTAGTCGAGGTAGGCAGGGCGATGAACCGTTGAGCGACTGTTGGCCTTGGTGACGATCAGCAGCTGCTTCTCACGCGCCTTGGCACGGACCTCGATGGGGAGCTTGCTGAAGGACGACGATTCGGCGTGGTCGGCGCGCAGCAGCCCAAGGCCGGTGCCAGGCTTCGTGATGAGCACGTCTTCGCCGTCGTGCTCCTGTAGCTCGTACTCGCGGTAACCCAGAAAGGTGAAGTGCTCGTCGATCAGCCAGCGAAGCAGCTCCCAGGCGTCCGCGATCTCTTCGGACGGAAGTTCAGGTGGCGCCTCATGGAGCTCATCAGCGATGCGCTGGGCCGCCTCGCGCATCTTGGCCCAGTCCTCGACCGCATCGCGCACGTCGCGGAGCACGTCGGACAGGACCCGCTCAAGACTGCGAAGCACCTCGGGATCTGAGATCCGATCGACCTCGAAGTGCATCCACGACTCAGCAACGGCCCCCGGCGTCCGGCGATCCTCGGGGGTGAGCAGAACTCGCTTCAGCTCACCGACCAACGAGCGCTCAACCGTGAACTGGGGGTGCACGACAAGGTGAAGGGACAGTCCAGCCTGGGCGAGGCTTGAGGTGACTGAGTCGACCAGGAAGGGCATGTCGTCGGTGACGATCTCGACGACGGTGTGCGGGGACACCCATCCATGAGCCTCGAGAGTGGGGTTGAACACCCTGACCCGCGCGGTACCAACGGGTCGTTCCTCAGCGAGCCGGCGCTGCGAGACCGCCGCACCGAAGACATCGACGGGGTCGCGGCCGACCAGACCTTCGTCGGAGACGTGGCGGTAGTAGGACTGCAGGAATGTTGGTAGATCGGGAAGATCGTCGACCGAGCGTTGCGCCTCTGAAATAGCGCGACTGATCAAGTCGGTCTTGGCAACACGAGCGTTGCTCAACATGGACGAACTGCTCCCGTTCCATCGGTCGGCGGGACCTCAGCCTACCGTCCGAGACCACCGCCACCGTGATCCGGGTGCCGTGTCACTGGCCCATCGTCAGATGAACTTCTGCGTTTGGTCGTCGAGGCTTCCGTGGCCAAAATATCCATCGCCAGAGACTTTCGGAGGCACCAGGGTCTCCTTAATTGCCCGAGGGCTCACCCACCGCATGAGATTCAGTGGGCTCCCCGCCTTGTCATTGGTTCCGCTGGCCCGTGCTCCCCCGAAGGGCTGCTGACCGACCACGGCCCCGGTCGGCTTGTCATTGACGTAGAAGTTTCCGGCCGCGAATCGCAACTTTTCGCTAACAGCCGCAACCACCTCTCGATCCCTAGCGATGATCGATCCGGTGAGCGCGTATGGGCTGACGGCCTCCATCTGATCGAGCATCGGATCGAACTGGTCGTCGTCGTAGACGTGGACACTCAAGATCGGGCCGAAGTACTCCGTCCGAAAGATGTCATGCGTCGGGTCTGCTCCGACTAAGACGCTGGGCCTTACGAACCAACCGTCACTGTCGTCTGCCGTACCGCCGGCAAGCACCTCGACGTCCGGATCGGACGCGGCGCGCTTCAAGACGTCGGCCTGCTTGGCAAAGGCCCGATCATCAATCACTGCTCCCATGAAGTGGGTGAAGTCAGTGACATCGCCAACGGTCAGACCGTCGACGTCAGCCGCGAGGGAATCACGAAGCTGCGTCCACAGACTTTTCGGCACGTAGGCGCGCGAAGCGGCCGAGCACTTCTGACCTTGGTACTCAAAGGCGCCACGAACGAGAGCGGTCTTGAGAACTTCGATGTCGGCTGATGCGTGCGCGACGACGAAGTCCTTGCCTCCAGTCTCGCCGACAAGCCGCGGGTAAGACCGATAGGAGTTCAGGTTGTCGGCTGTCCGCTTCCAAAATGACTGGAAGACCGGCGTCGACCCGGTGAAGTGAACTCCTGCCAGATCTGGGTCGGAGAACACGACATCGCTGGTGTGCGTTCCATGACCTGTGACCATGTTGATGACACCTGGGGGCAGTCCCGCCTCGTGCAACAACTCCATCAGAAGACTGGCTGCGAACTGCTGAGACGAAGCCGGCTTCCACACGACGGTGTTCCCCATCAGCGCCGGCGCGGTCGGAAGGTTTCCGGCGATGGCGGTGAAGTTAAAGGGCGTCACCGCGTAGACGAACCCCTCAAGCGGTCGGTGATCAAGGCGGTTCCAGACCCCTGGCGACGAGACCGGCTGCTCGCTGAGAACCTGTCGGCCGAACGCCACATTGAAGCGCCAGAAGTCGATCAGCTCACAGGCCGCATCAATCTCAGCCTGGTACGCGGTCTTGGACTGCCCAAGCATCGTGGCTGCGTTTAGGCGATCGCGCCAGGGGCCTGCCAAGAGATCAGCAGCGCGCAGCAGGATCGCCGCACGATCGTCGAATGACAGGGATCGCCACGCCGGTGCCGCCTGCTTGGCTGCGGCGACAGCACGACCTGCGTCATCGGTCGTGGTGTCTCGCAGTCGCCCCAGAACATGGTGATGGTTGTGCGGCTGGACCACAGCCATCTCGTCGCCTGAACCCATCACCGGCCGGCCACCAATCACCATCGGGAGATCACGCTCGTCCCGAGCTAGGTCGGTCAGCGCTGCTTGCAGGTTGGCCGCCTCTGCAGAACCCGGCGGGTAGGCCCTGATCGGCTCGTTGCGAGCCAGTGGTACCTGCGAGACAGCATCCATGCGGCGACCTCTCACGACCCATTGAAACTGATGATGTGGCATCGTTTCATGACTTGATCGGGGAGAACAGGCCCGCCCGAGGAACGGATCAACGGAGCGACTGAGCACCGGTCCTACGTTTCGATCGTCTCCAGTAGTTCGTCGAGGGCATCGTCCAGGCACTGCGCGAGAACATCGAGGTCTGGCATTGCGTCCCGGTCGCCGAAGAGTCCCGCGAAGACCCGGCCGTCGTACGAGGTCACTCCGATGCTAAGGGCCTGGCCCTTGGACAGAGGGGACACCGGATAGGCCTCAAGAAGCCGAGCACCCGCGAGGTAGCGCGGTTGCTGCGGACCGGGCGCGTTCGTCACCAGCAGGTTGAACACCCGGTGCGAAAGTCCTCCGGCCATCCGCGCACCAGCGGCATGCAGCGTGGCGGGGGCGAACCCTGCGAGCCCGGCCAAGCGCTGAGCACTGACAGTGCGGTGGTCCTCCAACCCTGCGCGCATGGCGTACGCCACCTGGTGCAGACGGACCACCGGTGAGGGCTCTCCAACTGGCAGCTCCAGGATGACGGTCGCGAGGGTGCTACCTGGGCCGTTCTCGTTTACGCTTACAGGCACCAAGGCCCGCACCGTCGACCGGCCGGTCACCGGCTCTCCACGCATCTGCAGCCAGGCCCGCAAGCCCCCGGTAACTGTCGCCAGAACGACGTCGTTGATCGTGGCGTCGTAGTGTTGATGGAGGGTGCGAAACTGCTCAAACGGCGCCGCCGCAGCGGCGAAGCGGCGCGCCTCGCCGATGTCGACGTTCAGCGGTGAGCGCGGCGCTGGCCTGGTAACGGTTCTGGCGACCTGCATGACACTGGCCGAGGCTGCGGCCACGCGGCCGACGGATCGTCCGACGTCGGCTGCTGCGTGTTGAACGGTGCCGACAAATGCACTCGGCCGGGTGACCAACTCGTTGAGGGCGCCCACCACCAAGCCGAGGGGTGTTGGCTCACGCCGGGGAACCCACGGGTCCCCCGGCAAATCGTGAACGCTGGTGAAGTCGGGGGTGTCGTCAAAGAGCACTTCGCCGATCTCGATGGCCCCGACTCCATCTACGAGCGCCTGATGCGTTTTGGTGATCAGTGCGAGACGACCTTCAGCAAGCCCCTCCACCAGGTACATCTCCCACAGCGGGCGGTCCCGGTCGAGGGGGCGCGAGAGGACCCTCGCGACGAGCTCGTGCAGCTGCTCGGTATTGCCTGGGCGCGGCAGAGCCGTCCGACGCACGTGGTAGCCCACATCGAAGTTCTCATCATCGACCCAGACGGGTGATGCTAGACCGACAGGGGTTTCGCGAATCCGTTGCCGGTAGCGCGGCACTAGATCGAGTCTGGAGCTGACCAACTCGGCCAACTGGGCCGTGTCCAGCGGTTCTGGCGGCGGCGCGAAGATCGCTAGCCCCCCGATGTGCATCGGGGTCGTCGTCTCCTCGAGATACAGGAAGGACGCGTCGAGAGGTGTCAGACGGTCAACCACACCGGGATCGTCTCACGACCCCATTCTTCCTCGGACAGGCCACTACTACGCCAACGGACAGCCGAAGAGCGCCTCAAGCTCAGATGCCGTCTGTTCGTAGCTCTGATGCCACACCCCCACGATGCCCAGGTCTGCGGCCGCATGCACGTTCGCCAAATGGTCATCGACAAAGGCACACGACTCACCCGGAAGCCCCAGCTCCTTCATTGTGTACTGGAAGATCTGTCGTTCAGGTTTGCGCATGCCTACCTCGCCGGAGATCACGACAACGTCAAACATGTCGTGCCATCCCTGGCGCAAATACTGATCGCCCCAAGAGTTCGACAACAGGGCTGTCCTGATGCCCAGCGATCTGGCGCGGTGAACGAGTCCGGCCATGTCAGGCGCATGCGAGAAACGGCTGAACATTCGGTGCAGCAGCCCTTCGGCCACAACCGGTTGACCGTCACTCCGAGTCAAGCGCCCAGCGAGTTTCCCCTCGAAGTCGGGCACTTCCAACTCCCCGCGCTCGAGCGCATGGACTGGATTGAAGCGCGCCTCGAATCCACCGAAGTCTCCGAACCAGTCGGACATGGCGTCTTGGAAGTGCAGATAGTCGATCCCGTCGCGCTCAGACCACTCGCGCATCGCGGTGTCGATGCCTTCGGTGAGGACGCCGTAGAAGTCGACGATAAGTCCCTTCAGCTCGGCCATGAGGTTCATCGTAGGAACCAAGGATCGACACGACCCGATGCCCAAGCTCACCGATGCCCCGCACAAATGGCGAACCCGGACTCCGCTCGGCGACCGTAGTGCCGTGGGCCATCGCCGATCCGAGCGCCTGGGGGTCATCTGGCAGTACCAGCACCTCAGGGACCACCAGCTCGGCAGTCACGATGCCTGCAGCCGCCCGCCCCTCGGCGCGCGAGACCACCCGATTCAGCACCGGTACCAAGGCGGCGGTGGGGGCCAGATCGCGCACCTCGCGTATTCCCTTAATCAGGCGCACTACTCCCACGGGGTCGGGACGCCCGACGCACACCACTAAGTCGGCGGCGGCCAGCACACTCCGCGCGGCGCCGTACCGGACCGGATTACCTGGGTCGACCCAGTGCAGGTCGCTTCCTTCGATCCCGAACCCCACGTCAACGACGGTCCACGCCACCGTGCTTCGGGCGCAACGAACCATGGCTTCAACGGACGCTGGACGGAGCTCTGTCCACCGATCGGCGGACGGGAGGCCAACGAGTACTCGCAAACCTGACGGCAACATCACTGCCGAGCCGGCAAGACCGTCAGGGTCAAGACTGCCTCTCGCAGCCAGCCGAACCGCTGCCGCGAACCCAGACGTGTCGTCGATCAAGCCCACATTCTGAGCGACCGAAGGGCCGATGGTGTCGGCATCGACCAGCAGGGTGTCGGAGTCGGCTCGCAACCACGCTGCCAACTCAACTGCCACCGAGGTACGCCCCGGTGCACCCGTCGGCCCCCATACTGCGACGAGTCGGCCCTCGGGTGAGGGGAGGACGGCAGACGAGGTGCGGGCGATCAACGGATCGTCAAGAAGGGGGGCACCCCACAGCGCATCCACCAGACCGCTCAGGTCGCCCCTCATCATGACCGTGACACCGATCTCAGAAAGCCGGTTGACATCGACGTCAGAGTCGGTGAGCGCTATGCATCGGACCTGGGCAGCCCCGAGCTCAGCGACCATCTCGCGGTCGAGACCACGCATGTGCCCATCGATCACCACAATGTCCACCGTCGACGTCAGCGCCACCGCTCTGAGCTCGACAACATCACGACAACGCCGAACCACCGAGACGTCTGTCGACGATCGGCCGATGGCGTTGACCACCGCCGACTCGACGACCGCATCGGCGAGCGCGGTGGCAACCCGGAGAGTCACGACGATCCCACCGGCACGTCGACCAGAGTGACCGTTCCCCGCGCTTGGGCGTCGACCACGGTGGCCACCTCATCCTGCGGAACCGACAGGGCGACGCCCGTCTCAAGACTAGTTCCGCCGAACGCGCCACCGTTGTCGTCGACGTCACTCACAATCGCGCTTGCGAGCACCAGCTCCGGGCGTGCCTGCGGTTCACCGCTGGCGCTGCGCGCTACCAGGTAGACGTCGACACGGTCACCGATCGAGAGATCACTAGGCATCTGGTGCCTCAAAACAGGCAAGGTCACGATGCGAAGTGACTCAGGAGATCCACCGTCGTCCAGGCCCAGAGAGGTCAAGAGCTCTCCGGCGGAAAAGTCTCTGGCCGCCACAGCTCCTGGCGGAATCGTGACGTCGGTCGACAGATAGACGCTCGGATCTGGCACATCGATCCGAGCCCTGGTGAGAGAGCCAGTCTCGACCGGGCTGCCGGACGGCAAGTCTTCGGAGACCGACCACACCTCGACGGTGTCGTCGGACGCGGCAATCACCCATGCCATTCCCACGATTGACGCAATGATCAGCAGGACACCGATCACCACTCGCGGGTCGCGCCACCGCCGCCTCGTCGCCCGTACTCCGGGCGGACTCTCGACTCGTTGCGCTGAGCCAGCTCTGTCCACGACCGCCATCTGTCCCCCTTCTCCGACAGAGGGATGATGCACTACTGCGGTCGGCAAAGGGACGTCATCCACAGGCCTTCCGCCCCGGTGGAGCAACGTTCACCACAGAGGGCGACCCTTCGTCACAGACAGGGCCAAGATGACACACTGAGCGTTGTGTCCCGTCGATTTCTCACCCTGGCCGACGTCGCAGAGCTGCTGAACGTTTCGGCGTCACAGACCTATGCCCTGGTCCGTAGCGGTGATCTGCGCGGAATCAAGATCGGCGGACGCGGACAATGGCGGGTCGAGGAGGCCGAGCTCGACAGGTTCATCGCCGAACGCTACGAGCAGACCGAACGGTTCATCACCGAACACCCCTTTGCCGCCCGCAGCGACGAAACCGACTCCACCGGCGCGGTCATTCCTTCCGACGATCTCACTCGCTGAGCTGGTCGCCGGCCACTCGACAGACTGCGGTGAAGGGAATGGTGATCAGGCTCTCACGCTCGGAGTCGACGCCGAGCGTGAAGGCATCGGCGAGGACGTCGGCCACCTGGCCGTGGAGCACCGATCGGTCGACGAGATGCACCGTCAGTTGGCTGCGCATCTGCCGCCACCTTCTCAAGACCCACCCCATTCCCGCGCGCGTGCCGACCTGTGGCGCTGCGCGCCCAAGACCTGACACGGTCACTACTTGCCGAAGGGGGATCAGGAGGGCCCGTCCGCCCGCCTCGAGCAGGCACCAATCAGCTCCGGCTTCGATGACCACTCCCTGAAGCCGAGTCGCATCGGCCACGATCAGGGCAACCTCATGGCCCAGCGAGCCTGCGAGCAGCTCAGACCAAGGCGTCGCTGCCCGCTCGACCTCGACCCGTTCGGTGACGTCGGCATCGCGCCAGCGACTTGCCGCGTTGGCTGCCAGCAGCCCCTCGTCGCTCGGGTCTCCCCGTTCTTCGCCCGGGAAAGTCATGCCGGAACCGTAGCCAGAACAAATCCCCGCGTGGGTCGAAACCGGTTATCCCCAGTTGCCATTTGCCCTAGCCAAGTCAGGTCCCGCCATGGTTACCTCAAACCACTCATCGCCAGCAAACATAGGTAAACGACTTCAAACGTTCGATTTCAGGCTCAATATCGCCTGAGCTCAAAGGATGCCGAGGAGGCCCCCATGCCGGCTCATGCTCTTCTTCCTACTGGCCCGCCCACGTGCCGCAACGCCGACTCCCTACCGGATCCGGTTCCGAGCAGGCCGCACCTGCACCTGCTCCCTCCTCCCACGTGGTCCGACGCGGTACCCGCCCACCCACCTGGGCCGGGACAGCAAGTGCTCGCGCTCGAGTTTCTGCTCCCCAACGGCCTGCCCGCCATTCCCCTGGGCCAGTGCCCTCCCTCGCTCGAGCGCCATGAGCCAGATGTCACGCCTTGGGCGGCAAGGCTGGCGCAAGCGGTCCTCGAGGTCGAAGCTGCAGAACGTCCCGTCCAGCAGCTCACCCGGTGGGTCCTACCCGAGATCTACCGCCGCCTTGATCGACGGCAGCAGGTGAGGGCCAGGCAGGTCGAGCAGCGAGGCACCCGAGTCAGAAGTCCGGAGCATGTTCGATCTGTCCACATCTGTCATCCATGCTCGGGCGTCGCCGAGGTCACCGTGGTCACAGCAGGCGCTGACCGCTGCCGTGCGCTGGCGCTCCGTCTCGAACGACGTAGGGAACGGTGGATGTGCACAGCCCTCGACTGGGCATGAACCCCGTCGAGGGCTGTCGCGCTTTCGCTTTCGCCGGGAGCCCTAGTTGAGTGGGCAACCCAGGTTGTTGTACCCGTCGTACATTTTCGCCAGCTTCAACATCTGCGAACGGCTACCGCTGGCGAGTGCGGCATTGATCGTGGCCTTCATATTGCCCGGGTCGTCGAACCGACGGAGCGGATATCCGAGTCCCTCGTGTGCTGCGTTGAGGGAGGCGGCCACAGGTGCCCGCATCATGATCTGGAAAGCACCATCCAGACCAGTCCCACCCTTGAAACTGGGCGCGTCCTCCAAGGTTTTGCCGCCCCACTTCGCGTCGAACCTGCCCAGCTCGAAGTTGTTCGTGAGCAGGGACGCCGTCGTGTACTCCTCCCAGTTGTCAGAGTGGTTCTTCCAGTAACCGGGCGTACACCCTTCGTTTCCGATGTTGGTAGCCGACGCCGGAGCGGCAAGCATCATTCCGCCTGCCATCGCAAGCGTGGCACCCATAGCGAGTAGTTTCTTGAAGCGCCTGAGTGACCGGAAACTCACCCGCCGCCGACACCCGACACTCAACTACGGCCGGGGGCTCCGTGACACTTCTTGTACTTTGCGCCCGATCCACACGGGCAAGGGGCGTTGCGCGGCGTTCCGGCGTACTCTGCAGCGGCTGGAGCGGGGTCGGCGGACACCGCGGCACCACCCCCATCCAACGTCGGGGCGCTGTACTGCAACGGCTGCTGCCGGTGCTCGTCATCCAGACCTTTGGCGTGGATCTCTGGTGCCACGGCGAACGGCATCGACGCGTCCGGGGCCACTGCTGCGGCCTGTTCGCTCTCTTCTTCGACCTCGACCTCGAGGTTGAA
>JBDTTS010000051.1:0-10985 GCA_039930525.1 Actinomycetes bacterium
TTCAGCCCGGTCGCCACTTCTGCGACGCGAGCTGCAATCGCCGATGCCACGTTCGGGCTCGGTGCGAACGCATTCTCATTAGTGTTCAGCCGCACCGACACATCCAGCTGTGGCGCCCCATACGGCGTCTCACCCCGCAGATCGGCACGGAGCGGAAGGTCAGCCAGCCCCATCAGGCATCTCGCGGGATGCGAACGCGAACCGCCGCCACATGTGCCTGCAGATCCTCTGCACCTCCGAGGGCGTCGATGTGAGGCGCCGACGCGGCGAGCGCTGCGCGGTCGTAGTCGATGACGTGGATGCCACGCAGGAATGACTGCACCGAGAGCCCGGCGGTGTGACGCGCGGTGCCTCCGGTCGGCAGGACATGGTTGGACCCCGCCAGATAGTCACCCAGCGACACCGGGGAGTACGGCCCCACGAAGATCGCCCCCGCGTTCGTCACTCTGGCAGCCCGCTCGGACGCGTCAGCTGTGACGACCTCCAGGTGTTCAGCTGCCCACTCGTCAACGATCTCAAGTCCGTGGTCGAGGTCGTCAACCAAGACGTAAGCGCTCTGTTTCGTCAGCGCCACCTGGACCCGCTCCCGGTGACGCGTGCTCCTCATCTGGTCGGCCACCTCACGGTCAACGGCGTCCAGCAGCTCTCTGGAATCTGTGACCAGCAAGCACGAGGCATTCTCGTCGTGCTCGGCTTGTGCGATGAGATCGGCTGCCAGGTACCGAGGGTCGGCCCCCGCATCAGCGAGGATGCCAATCTCAGTGGGCCCGGCCTCGGAGTCGATGCCGATGACCCCCTTCAGCAGGCGCTTCGCCGCGGCGACATAGATGTTGCCTGGGCCAGTGACCAGATCGACCCGCCGGCAGTCGGCAGTTCCGTAAGCAAACATGGCCACCGCTTGGGCACCGCCGACGGCGTACACCTCGTCGACTCCTAGCAGTGCACAGGCTGCCAGGACAGCCGGGTTGGGCCACCCGCCATTGCCCCGCTGTGGTGGCGAGGCGACGGCGATCGAACCGACGCCAGCCACTTGCGCCGGCACCACGTTCATCACCACGCTGCTTGGGTATGCGACCAACCCGCCCGGCACGTACAGGCCCACCCTGGCAACCGGCACCCACCTCTCGGTGACATGCCCACCTGTGATGACCTCAACCGTGACGTCTCGCCGCACCTGAGCGTCATGGACGCGCTTTGCTCGGGCGATCGCCTCTTCGAGCGCAGCGCGCAGTTCTGGCACCAGACCCTCGACGGCCTGATCGATCACCGCCTGCGGCACCCTGGCCGACTCACGGTCAATGCCGTCAAGCCGGGCCGTGATTTCGCGGACGGCTGGTGCCCCACGGAGTCGGACGTCGTCGCACAGCGGTCGCACCTGCTCGACAGCGCGCTCGACGCTTTGTTCAGCGCGCGGAAGCACGTCGCGCGGGTCCACCGAGGCTCGCGCAGCACCGGTGAGATCAAGGCGGGAGATCATGGGATCAGTCTAGGAAGCCCGAGCTACCAGATCTGCTGAGGTACCCCGGCGCTCGTCGCTGAGTGCGCGTCGGTGGCGCCCTTTCGGTAGAGACGGGCGTTGGAGAGCAGGAGCGCCAAGACAGTGAGCGACGTCAACGACGGCGCGAACAACACGGCAGTAGCGCGGATCCCCAACGCTCCAGGCACTGCCGTGCCGACGTCTGCGGTTTCAGCCACTGTCTGGGGATCGGGCGCGCCCAGCGCGCCGCCGACTGCCCAAGCAACAAGCGCCACGACCCCAGCGCCGACAACGATCCCGAGGACAAGCGCCACCGGTCGGTCTCGCCCTGGGCGCCAGCTGATGGCGGTCAGCAGTACGCCAGCCCCAGCTCCCCACACCAAGAACCAGGCATCGGCGTCGAACCATTCGGTGAATCCCACTTCGGCAGGCGTCAGGCCAGCGTCACTAACGACCCACTGTTCGGTGGGTGCCACCCACCACCACAAGACGCCCATGACCACCCCGAGGGCAGCCCCGACGAGGATGGTTTGTCCGACGATGACGGCGCTGCGTCCACCCCTCACGAGTTGGCGCTGCGATCGAAGACCAGCCGTGCGCGGGTCAGCGACCCACCAGCGTCGGGGGTCACGGTCAGACCGAAAGCTGCCAGCGGATCGATCAGTCCCGCGGATTCGGGGGCGGCGAGCGTGACAAACCCCTTGACCGCCGAGAAATCCACCCATACCAAGTTGGCGGCCGAAGCGGCGTCTGGCAGTGCCTCGGCGAACAGTGGTTCGCCGCCAAGGTCACCGTCGCCCGAGGTCAACTGGTTGGCGTAGTCGTCGGTGCTGGCGATGACGAGCCCCTCGTCAGTACCGGTTACGGTCACGCCGAACCCACCCGTGAGCGTCGCGAGTCGGTTCTCGAGTCGAGCGGCGAGCTCGGCTCCAGCGACCGGGTCGGTGACCGAGAGCAAGCCGATGCCAGGAATGCCGGTCAGCAGTCCTTCGCTCTCAACGGCAATCACGACGTCATCGCCGACCAGTGTCTCCAGGTCGGCTGGGAGCTTGATCCCGGTCTGCGCTTCGAGGTCGGCGAGCTCGCGGGTGAGCGCTTCGTCTGACAGACCTTGCCGTTGCAGGTCGGCGACGGTCGACTCCCAGCGATCGGAGAGCAAGCCTGCTCCGCCGGTGACCTCGAAAGCAAGCATGGTGCTCGAGGGCAGCGAACTCATCAGCTCGGCGACTTCGCCGCCTCCAGGAGGGGCGATACTGCTCCAGGCCACCATCTCCAGGGCATTCGGTTCGGCCCGCAAGACCGCTCCGGCCTGCCCCGCCTCTGCAATGTCGACGAGCGCCCTTGAGATCTCGGGTCCAACGGCACCCAGCGAGCCCGCAATCTGCTCACCGGCCAACGCCATACGCTCACCATCGAGATAGGCAGTCAGCACGCCGTCATCGAGCCGATCGAAAACCGACGAGAAAGCAGTTGACTGCGCTAGCGGAGCCGCCGCACCGGCAGCCACCACTTCGGCTGCGGTTTGCGACCCCGGCAAGTCGGCCCCCACTACTCCATCCAAGGCGTCAAGAGCGTCGAACTCGTTGAAGAGGTCGCCGGTGACCACGACGTAACCATCGACCGTCGCAACCTGCTCTGGTTCCAGCACCCGTCGCAGATCGGCGAGTGCGGCCTCCTCATCGGTCACTTGGATGGCCGCAACCGGCGTGAGGTCTTCGGTGGAAGCGTCCCAGCTGAGCCCGAATCCGGCCCGGTCTCCGACCCACGCCTCGACGTCAGCCCCCTCGAGGGCGCTGCCTTGGACCAGCCAGTCGACGGCAAGGGTGCGGAGGTCTGGCTCACTTCCGTACTCGCGCTCCACGTCACGAAACTCGCCCAGCAGGCGGACCAGGTTGATCTTCTGCTCAGCCGCTGGATCGAGGTCGACATCGGCGTACGCGACAACAGTGCCGGGCAGAACATCCTCAGGTTGCGTTCCGCCGCCGCCAGCGACCGTGCCTGCAGCGAACCCGGCGCCTGCTGCAGCGACCACGAGTACTGCTGCAAGGGCCAGCACCCACCAGCGTCGAGAAGACCGAGCTGGTGGATCTGGACGCAGCGGATCGAGGTCGTTCGGTTCAGTTCCCCCTGGCGCACTCATCGGGCAAGGCTACCGGCCGGCGCGATACGCCGAGACCGCCGATCTAGTGCTCTCACGCCACGCTGCTTTGACCCAGGAGTGCCTTCACGTCACCGAACAGGGCTGGCGATGGTCGCACCCTGAGCCGGTCGTCGAGGCGCATCACGGTGGTGCGTCCACCGGATTGCAGCTGGAGGTGCACCTCAACGGTTCCGGGGTGGGCGCTCAGCACCTCCTTCAAACGGTCAACGACGGGTGGGACGCAGCGGGCAACCGGCAGCGAGATGACGACGGGCCCTCTGGCCTCCTCGGTGTCGAGATCAGGCAAGGTCATTTCCATCGCGATCAGCTTCGGAACATCTTCGCGGCGGTCGAGGCGTCCCCTGACCAGAACGATGCGGTCTTCGTGCAAGTGCGGTGCGACCAGGTTGTAAGTGGCCGGGAAGAACATCGCCTCGATCGCACCTTCAAGGTCCTCGAGAGTGGCGATCGCCCAGGCGTTCCCCTGTTTGGTCACCTTGCGCTGCAGGCCGGTGATGAGTCCACCGACTGTGACCGTCGATCCATCTGAGCGCTCATTATCTGCCATCAACTCGGCCACCGAGCAGTCGGAGTTGGCCGCAAGCACATGTTCAACGCCGAAGAGCGGGTGGTCGGAAACGTAAAGGCCCAGCATGTCGCGCTCATGAGTGAGCAGCGTCGACTTCTCCCACTCCCCCACGGGAATCGTCAGCTCGGACGTGAATGCCGCCGTCTCGCTGTCGTCGGAGGATCCGAAGAGGTCGAATTGCCCGATTGCCTCAGCGCGTTTGGTCTCAAGGACCAGGTCGACGGCCTCGACGTGGACGGTGATCAGCCCACGACGAGTGTGGCCAAGCGAGTCGAAGGCACCAGCCTTGACCAGCGACTCGATGACTCGCTTGTTGCACACCACCTGATCGACTTTGGCGAGGAAGTCGGCGAAATCAACGAAACGGCCCCTGGCCCGCCGCGCTTCGACAACCGACGAGACCACGTTCAGCCCGACGTTGCGGATCGCTGCCAGCCCGAACCGGATGTCGGTGCCGCGAGGCGTGTAGTTGGCGTCGGAGTCATTGACATCGGGGGGAAGAACCTTGATGCCCATCCGCCGGCACTCGTGCAAGTAGAGCGCGGACTTGTCCTTGTCGTCGCGCACCGAGGTGAGCAGCGCAGCCATGTACTCGGCCGGGAAGTTGGCTTTTAGGTAGGCCGTCCAGTACGACACGAGTCCGTAGCCAGCGGTGTGTGCCTTGTTGAAGGCGTAGTCGGCGAACGGAACCAAGATGTCCCAGAGCGTCGAGATCGCCTTGTCGGAGTAGCCCCGCTCACTCATACCGTCAGAGAAGGGGACGAACTCTTTGTTTAGCACCTCCTTGTTCTTCTTGCCCATGGCGCGCCTGAGCAGATCTGCCTGGCCGAGGCTGTACCCGGCGAGCTTCTGCGCGATCGCCATGACCTGCTCTTGGTAGACGATGACGCCATAGGTGTCGCCCAGGATGTCGGCCAGCGGCTCGGCAAGCTCGAGGTGGATCGGCGTGACGGGCTTTCGGCTGTTCTTGCGGTCGGCGTAGTCGTTGTGGGCGTTGGCACCCATGGGCCCTGGTCGATAGAGAGCCAGCACGGCCGAGATATCTTCGAAGTTGTCTGGCACCATCGAGCGAAGCAGCGCCCGCATAGGCCCACCATCGAGCTGAAAGACACCGAGCGTGTCGCCGCTGGCTAGCAGCTCGTAGGTGATTTTGTCGTCAAGGCCCAGGGTCTCAAGGACGACCGTCTCACCCCGGTTGGCCTCGATGTTGGCCAGCGCGTCTTCGAGCACCGTCAGGTTGCGCAAGCCGAGAAAGTCCATCTTCAACAGGCCGAGCTTCTCGCACGTCGGGTAGTCGAACTGGGTGATGATCGCGCCGTCCTGCTCGCGCTTCATGATCGGGATGTGGTCGACCAGCCGCTCGCTGGACATGATGACCCCTGCTGCGTGGACGCCCCACTGACGCTTGAGGTTCTCCAAGCCCTTCGCGGTGTCTACGACCCGTTTGACGTCGACATCTGACTCATAGAGCGCCCGGAACTCACCCGCCTCGCCGTATCGCTTGTCTGTGCTGTCGAAGATGCCGCCGAGCGTGATGTCTTTGCCCATCACCGACGGTGGCATGACCTTGGTGATGCGGTCACCAAGCGCGTACGGGTATCCGAGAACCCGTGAGGAGTCCTTGATGGCCTGCTTGGCCTTAATGGTTCCGTACGTGACGATCTGGGCGACGCGGTCGTCACCGTAACGATCGGTGACGTAGCGGATCACATCACCGCGTCGACGCTCGTCGAAGTCGATGTCGATGTCTGGCATCGAGACGCGTTCGGGGTTGAGGAAGCGCTCGAAGAGCAGGCCGTGCACGAGGGGGTCAAGGTCAGTGATGCCAAGGGCATAGGCGACGATCGAACCGGCCGCCGAGCCGCGCCCTGGGCCAACTCTGATGCCCTGTTCCTTAGCCCAGGTGATGAAGTCGGCGACGACGAGGAAGTAACCAGGAAACCCCATCTGGCAGATGACGCCGACCTCGTACTCGGCCTGCTTGCGCACCTCGTCAGAGACACCGGTCGGGTATCGGTGGTGGAGTCCGCGCTCGACCTCTTTGACGAACCACGACGCCTCAGTCTCACCGTCGGGGACGTCGTACCGCGGCATCAAGTTGGCGTCTTCGTTGAATGCCACCTCGCACCGCTCGGCAATGAGCAGTGTGTTGTCACACGCTTCGGGGTAGTCACGCCACACGTCCCGCATCTCAGCGGCAGTCTTGAGGTAGAACTCGTCAGCGTCGAACTTGAAGCGGGTCGGATCGGCGAGGGTAGATCCTGACTGCACACAGAGCAGCGCCGCGTGCGCCTCAGCATCGGCAGCATGGGTGTAGTGCAGGTCGTTGGTCGCCACCAGCGGCAGGTTCAGCTGTTTGGCGAGCTTCAGCAGGTCGTCGCGGGATCTTCTTTCGATATCGAGCCCGTGGTCCATCAGCTCGCAGAAGTAATTGTCGGCCCCGAAGATGTCGCGGTAGTCCGACGCCGCCTGCACTGCAGCATCGAACTTGCCGAGGCGCAGCAAGGTCTGGACTTCACCGGAGGCACATCCGGTAGTGGCGATGAGACCCTCGGCATAGGTCTGCAGCAGCTCGCGGTCCATCCGGGGTTTGAAATAGAAGCCCTCGATGCTCGCCAGGCTTGAGAGTCGAAAGAGGTTGTGCATGCCGGTGGTCGACTCGGACAGCAGCGTCATATGGGTGTAGGCGCCAGCCCCGGATACGTCATCCTGGCCGCCACTGCCCCAACGCACCCGCGAACGGTCACGACGATCGGTGCCTGGCGTCAGGTAGGCCTCGATACCGATGATCGGCTTGATGCCGCGGTTCTTGGCCTGCCGGTAGAAGTCGTATGCACCGAACATGTTGCCGTGATCGCTGATCGCCACGGCCGGCATCTTTTGTTCGACGGCGGCGTCGAGGAGCTCGCCGACGCGAGCGGCACCGTCGAGCATGGAGTACTCGGTGTGCACGTGCAGGTGCACGAACGAGTCAGCCATCCTGCTGCGGGCCTCCCTGGAGATCGATCAGAACAGGCCCGGGGCGAACCTGTGTCTCATCGGTGTGACATGCCAGAACTCACAAACCTGCCGGGGGAAGGCGGCCCTGACGACTGTAGTCGGCCGGTCCCACGATGTATGAATCGACGCTCCGAGTCAGCGCGAGGTGCCTGTAGATTCAGGATCGGTTCCGGCGTCGACAAGCGCATCGAGGGCCTCGACCGTCGGGCCGTCGAGGGTGATGGTGGCCGCGGCGCAGTTCTCCTCCAGGTGCTGCACCGACTTGGTGCCCGGGATCGGCAGCACCACCGGTGAGCGCTGGATGAGCCAGGCCAGCGCCAACTGCGCGGGTGTGTGCCCGGTGGTGCGTGACAGCTCGTCCAGCGGTCCACCTGCTGCTGCTAGTTCACCGGTTTGCACGGGGAACCATGGAATGAAGCCGATACCAGCTGAGGCGCAAGCGTCGAGCAGCGGCTCAACGGCGCGATTACCGACGTTGTAGAGGTTCTGCACGGTCGCTACCGACGTGATCTCAAGGGCTGCGCGTAGCTGGGACACCGTGACCTCGGAGAGCCCGATGTGCCGGACCTTTCCCTGCTGCTGAAGATCGACAAGGGCACCGAGCTGGTCGGCCAATGGCACCCGGGCGTCCACCCGGTGCAGCTGGAAGAGATCGATGCAGTCGACCTTCAGGCGCCGAAGACTGAGTTCGCACTGCTGCTTGAGGTACTCCGGAAAGCCCAGCGCGTGCCACTGGCCAGGACCAGTCCGTGTGAGTCCGGCCTTGGTCCCGATCACGAGGCTCTCGGGATACGGATGCAACGCTTCGGCAATCAGCTCTTCGCTGACCGTAGGCCCATAGGAGTCTGCGGTGTCGATGAAGTCGACGCCGAGCTCGACCGCCCGACGCAGCACCCGCAAGGCCCCGTCGTGGTCGGCCGGTGGCCCCCAGATGCCTTCGCCGGTGATCTGCATCGCTCCGTAGCCGAGCCGGTGGACCGGTAGGTCTCCACCGATCGTGAACGTGGGCTGAGCGGATTCGGTAGGAGGCGTCGTCATGGGTCCATCCTGCGACGGAGTGGCCGTTGGTGCGAACGCAGGTCATGGCGTGCGTTACCTGGTACCTTGTCTCGCATGGATGCACCGGGGCGGCACTCGAGCCTCACGCAACTCCGCCGCGGGGCCCTGGAGTACTGCGTCCTGGCCCTGGTGAACGACCAGGAGCGGTACGCCGTCGACCTCGTCGACGACCTGGGACGGATCCAAGCCCTGGTGACGAGTGAAGGCACCCTCTACCCGTTGCTCTCGCGTCTCCGTCGCGAGGGCAAAGTCGCCACGACGTGGCGAGAGTCCGAGCTCGGGCCCCCCAGGCGCTACTACCGCATCACCAACTCTGGACGCGTCGCCCTGCAGGGCTTTGCTCAGGAATGGACCAGCTTCCGCGACGCCGTGGATGCTCTCATCATCGAGGGGAACTGACCACCATGACCGAGACCTATCGACCGGGCTCGCAGGCGATCGACGGCTACATGGGGCGAGTCGACGCCGCGGCTCGCGACCTACCCCCAGACCGTCGCATCGAACTGCTCGACCAGCTGCGCGAGCACCTCGATGCTGCGGCGAACGCCCCTGGCGCTACTGAGGCGGCGGTACTCGGCGCCATCGACCGACTCGGAGACCCCACCGAGATTGTCGCGAGCGAACGAGAAGCCCCAGGGCCGACCGCGGGGCCCGTGGCTGCG
This sequence comes from Actinomycetes bacterium, assembly GCA_039930525.1. Classification (GTDB taxonomy): domain Bacteria; phylum Actinomycetota; class Actinomycetes; order JAHEKZ01; family JAHEKZ01; genus JAHEKZ01. The sequence continues at coordinate 8,928 of JBDTTS010000051.1, forward strand.
CGACGCAGCCGTTGGGGACCGCTTGAGATCATCGCCGTTGTGCTGCTGATAGTCGGTCCGTTCGTGGCACCAGTTGTCGGTCCCTTGGCCGGCCTCGTCTGCGCCTGGCTGTCACCTGCGTGGACCCGCGGCGAGAAGTGGGTCGCGACTCTGCTCGCGTCCGGATCGATCGTTCTGGTCGCTCTCTTTTTTCTCGCCGCCTTCATCTAGTCCACCCCAGGAGGATCACCATGTTTGACATCAACGTATTCGAGATAGGCATCCTCGCGATGCTCATCGGCGGCACCATGGCCGGCGTCTACCTCGCCTTCCGCCTGACCAGGCCACCACACGGCGCCGCGGCGCGAAGGGACATGACATGAGAATCGGCGTCTTACTGCTCCTGGTTCTAGTTCTCTTTGGATCAACGGTGGCAGCTGGGATCTTCCTTCTCGTCCGACTTAGCTCGCGGGACACCACCAACCCTGTGCCCCCACCAGCCGCTGATCAGACTTAGCGCTCGGTCAGTGCGCGAGCCCAGTCGGTGTCAGACCCGACTGGCAGAGTGCAGGGCATGGCACAAGAAGCGCAGCATCTAGCAGGGCAGGTCTCAAATCTGCTCGCCGAAGTGCCCGAGATCCGTACGGTCACCGATGAAGCGTTGCGCGATGAACTCATCAACTGCGACCAAGCCGCGCAGATGTTGCTCGCCAGGCGCGCCGAGGCGATGGCTGAGATGGGTCGCCGCGCCGATCGCGACGACCGTTTCGAGCAGAAGCGCCTGGGTCGGCCCTTATGGTCAAGCGAAACGCGCGCAGAGTTTGTCGCGGACGAAATCGCAATCTCGCTGTCTTGCACGAAGGCGGCCGCCGCGCGCCACTACGCAATCGCTCGTGAGGCCACCCAACTGCCCTCCGTGATGCACGCTTGGCTCGCTGGAAAGATCGACGATCGCAAAGTGGCAGTGATCACCGAAGGTCTTGCCCCCATCGACCCCGCCTACGTTGACGCGATCGCCGCGACGGCCGCTGACTACGGAACTACGCACACGGCTCCACAACTGCGCGCTTGGCTGGCCCGCAAAGTGCTCGCCGCCGACCCCAGCGCGGCCGAGATTCGCCTGGCCAATGCCACCTCCGGTCGACGCGTGACTGTCACTCCGCTCAGCGATGGCGTCTCCGAGCTCACTGCAATCTTGCCGAGCATCCAGGCCCGACAGATCTTTGACACCGTCAACACCATTGCCCGCGAGGCCGGCTCTCGTGATGCTCGCACCATGGATCAGCGCCGCGCTGACGCGCTCATCGACCTTCTGGTCGGTCGCGCCGAACCACCACAGGTGCATGTGCATGTCATGGTGTCAGCTGATTCGCTGGCCAGTGACAGCAATGACCCAGGCTACGTGCCGGGAGTCGGGCCGGTAGCGGCATCGGTCGCGCGCGAACTGACCTCGGGCGCGCCCGGAGCCGTCGTTGCGCATCGCCGACTGCTCATCGATAGCGAATCTGGGGCGCTCCTCGATACCGCGTCGTATGCGCCGCTCCCCACCGTGCCCGGCGCACCCCCCTATGACTCCCGGGCGGACGGCGCAACCGCCTACCGGCCTTCTCAGCGTCTGGAGCAGCGAGTGCGTGATCGAGACGTCACCTGCCGGTTCCCCGGATGCCGACGCTCCGCTCTCGGAAAGGGATCAGGCACAGACCTCGACCACACGGTTCCGTGGCCGCTTGGCCACACCGACTCGAGCAACCTGGCAGTGCTCTGCCGACACCACCACCGAGTCAAACACTCCCCCGGGTGGAGCGTCACGACGAGCGGTCAGGGACTCCTCGAATGGACCACCCCAGCCGGGCGGCGTCTCGCGACGCATCCGTGGACCTATTTCGAGCCACCCGAGGGAATCGATCCGCTGTGACGCTTGGCGCTTGCCCGTTAAGCGCCCATGGTCTCCGGGCTCAGTTCTCCAGGATCAGCTCTCCAGAATCAGCTCTCTGCGCGAAGAACGTCGATGGCGTGTTCGAGATCGGCCGGATAAGGCGAGGCGTACCTCACCTGCGACCCACTCCCGGGATGGGCAAA
>JBDTTS010000052.1:0-10868 GCA_039930525.1 Actinomycetes bacterium
CGTTTGTCGTTGTCGATCGAGCCGATCGCGTCGCCGGTGCTCGCCACGCCTACGGCCGCGCCATGGGGAAGGGCAAGCCACGCCAGGGACGCCACCTCTTCGGCGTAGGCGACCAGCTGGTCCGGCTCAACCCCGAGCACCGCAACAGCGAACTCGTCGCCGCCAAGACGCGCAATCAGGGCCTGAGGCAGCGCTTGGCGTGCTTGCTCGGTCAGGATCTGGCCCATCTGACGAAGTACCCGATCGCCGGCATCATGGCCGTTCTGGTCATTGACGCTTTTGAGTCCGTTGATGTCGCACACGACGAGACCGACGGGAGTCGCCTCGGCACGGTTCAGCTCCATCGCTGACTCGAACCACTCCTCCACCGCTAGACGATTGGCCAACCCAGTGAGGGTGTCAGTGTGCGCCTGGACGTGGGCGCGCCCAAGGTGCTCAGACGTGGCAATTGCAGCGCCCACCTGAGCTGCCACCGCGACCGCGAACTGAAGATCGTCGGTGGCAAACGGAGGCTGATCAGCAGTGCGTGTGACAAAGAGCTCGCCCCACACCCGACCGGCGAGCGGGATCGGCGCCACGACGGCGTTCGCCTTGCCGAGACGAGCGACGAGGTCGCTATAGGGCCCGGAGCCGGTAGCACTCGCTGAAAACGCCTCCTGGTCGGCAAGGAGCGACACCAACGGCTCGTAGTCGGCCAGTGCGTAGTACTCGTCGTCGGGCTCAAGGATCTCGCCAGGGCCAAGGGCGCCGTCGTTCAGGACACACCGGAGCCGTTCCTGGTCAGGTTCCCACACGCTCAGCGACACAGACGCCCCATCGAGCGCGTGCATCGCAGCGAGGGACACACGTCTGAGCAGATCGGGACCCTCGGTGGTCGTCGCCACTCGCGCGACGCCCGCCAGCGCACGAAATCGCGCCACAGCGCCTGAGCGCGCCGCAGGCGCGTCAGGATCTGACCACGCCGCGGTCTCGATCACAGTCCCTCCCCCTACTGCATCGGGGATCTGTGGCTCCGCCTTGAGACGTCTAGTCGCTACTGACCGGATGGACGGCAGCCAGTACGAGCAACCGAAGGAGGCCCGCGATCTCTTGAGTGGATGAGCTGAGCTCGTCCATGAAGACCTCGATCAGCCAGCTGTCGCTGTGCTCGTCGACACCACCAGCCGCTACGACAGCGGTGGCTCCCATGCCGTCCAGGATGGCGAGTTCGGCCGGATCAGCGGTGATGTCGCTGGATGTCACGAGGTAGCTGCCACCGGCGAGTGCCTGCCGGGTCTGCGGGTAGGTCCCGAGCGCGAACTCGCCGCTGGCCTCGACGCCGACGTCGTCGGCTCCTAGACCGGGGGGGCGTCGGTAGAGCGAGAAGTCGACGGTGCGGAGCGTCTCTGCGCCCTGAGCACGCAGCGACAGCCACCATCCCAGGCCGTCGATGTGATGAGTGAAGAGGTCGGCGACCAGCCCCAATCTGGTCCGGGGTGCCTCGTCGCCGGCTTGGTCGAGGGCTCGAAGGGCAGCATCGGTCAGTTGCCCGAGGCTGGATGCATCCCGCCCTCGGAACAGCCGCCGGTCAGAGACCACCTCGTCCTCGTCATCACTCAGCGACACGGCGAACTCATCGGGCAACGGCATGCCCGACACGATCGGGATCCGGGACTGAAGCCGCTTGGCCCGATATTGCGCGGCGTCGGCCAACCGGAGGAGCCGGCCCGGCTGCTCGACTGGTCCCACCGCGTCGCTGGTGACGACCACTCCGCACGCGAGCCCGTGCGGAAGAAGGTCCCACCCGGCCTGACACGCGGCAGTGGCAGCGTCGACCAATTGCTCAGCGTCGTTGCCGCTGACGGCGACGCAGAACTCGTCGCCGCCCAAACGTGCCACCAAGGAGTGCTGAAATCCCCGAGAGGCATCGAACAGAATGTGAGCCAACTGTCGCAATACCCGGTCGCCAGCATCGTGGCCCTGATCGTCGTTGATCCGCTTCAGCCCGTTGAGGTCGACCACCGCCAGCCCCATCGGCACTTGATGGTCGCGCCACTGCACCATGGCGTCATCCAGCCAGCGGTCAAGGGCGCGTCGGTTGGCAAGGCCAGTCATCGAATCGGTTTGGGCAAGCTGTTCGACGCTGGCCGCATGGTCGACGCTCTCGAGCGCCGCACTCACCTGTGCCGCAACGGCCGATACCCAATCCAGGTCTCCAGCAACGAAAGCAGGACGGTCGTCGCTCCTGGCGACGAATAGCTCACCCCACCACTCACCGGCATAGAGGAGCGGAACACTGATCGAGCTCTCTTTTTCGAGCTCCTCAAGGTATTGACGGTCGTCGGCGCTGATCGTGATGTCGCCGAGACTCAGAACAGCGCCAAGGACTCCTTCGGCCATCCCGGCCAGCCAGGTGCTCTGATCGGCCTCATAGACCTCGTCCTCCGGCTCTTCCTCCTCCCAGGGGGCCAGGTCGCCGACGTTGAGCACTGCCCGCAGAACCTGCCTCTCGGGCATCCACACCCCGAGCGAAGCCGCGTCGGCCTCACAGGCCCGCATGGCGGCCTGAAGAATGTTCTTGGTGGCCTGCTTCTTGGGCAACCCGACTCCGGCTCGGCCCACATCGCTCAGCGCACGTAGGCGCGCTTCACTGCGCGCACGCGCTTGGCGCGCGACAGCACGAGTTGCGTCGGCGCCCACCTGCCCCACCATCCATCCATTCTGCCGGTATAGCCATCGGCTTCTCGACAGCGCCACTGAAACCCGCGAGCACCCGCTCCCCCTCAGCCGGGCCACGTCGCTACGCTGGCCGCCACCTGACCAACATCGACTCGTGAGCCGGAGTAAGCATGGCCGCACCACCCAGAGACTCCGCACCTGAAACCGTGACGGGTCAGCAAGAAGTCGATCTGCACACCACTGCTGGCAAACTCGCTCAACTTCAGCACAAGGTCGACGAAGCGGTACACGCCGGTTCAGAGCGAGCCGTCGAGGCGCAGCACAAGCGCGGCAAGCTCACCGCTCGAGAACGCGTCGAAGCCTTCCTCGACGATGGCTCGTTCGTCGAGCTCGACGAACTGGCCCGGCACCGGTCCCACAATTTCGGCCTTCAAGACAGGCGGCCTTACGGCGACGGCGTGGTCACCGGATACGGCACCGTCGATGGCCGGCAGGTCTTCGTTTTTGCGCAAGATTTCACCGTGTTCGGCGGGTCGCTCGGTGAGGTGTTCGGCGAGAAGATCGTCAAAGTGATGGACATGGCGCTCACGACTGGCGCTCCCGTCGTCGGTATCAACGACTCCGGCGGAGCGCGAATTCAAGAGGGCGTCGCCTCGCTCGCCCAGTACGGCGAGATCTTCTACCGCAACGTCCAGGCATCCGGTGTGATCCCCCAGATCTCGTTGATCATGGGCCCGTGCGCCGGCGGCGCCGTGTATTCCCCTGCCATCACCGACTTCATCATCATGGTCGACAAGACGTCGCACATGTTCATCACCGGTCCCGAAGTCATCAAGACGGTCACGGGCGAGGACGTCGAGTTCGAGGAGCTTGGTGGGGCGCGGTCCCACCAAGCCAAAAGCGGGGTCGCCCACTTCATGGCGGCTACTGAGCAGGATGCACTGGAGCTGACCCAGCAGCTGCTCTCGTTCCTGCCGAGCAACAATCTCGATGAACCACCCGTGTACGACGCCGTCGTCGCCGCCGACGCCACCGCTGACGACATGGCACTAGATTCATTGATCCCCGACTCCGCGAACCAGCCCTACGACATGCACCAGGTCATCGAGACGATCATCGACGAAGGCGACTTCCTCGAGGTGCAGTCGCTCTTCGCACCCAACATCTTGACCGGATTCGGCCGCGTCGAGGGGCGCTCAATCGGGGTGGTCGCCAACCAACCGATGCAGTACGCCGGAACGCTCGACATCGACGCTTCCGAGAAAGCCGCGCGGTTCGTTCGCACGTGCGATGCGTTCAACATTCCGGTTCTCACCCTCGTCGACGTGCCCGGCTTCTTGCCGGGTGCCGACCAAGAGTGGGGCGGCATCATCCGGCGCGGAGCGAAACTCATCTACGCCTACGCTGAAGCGACCGTTCCACTCGTCACGATCATCACCCGCAAGGCGTTTGGCGGCGCCTACGACGTCATGGGGTCCAAGCACCTAGGCGCCGACATCAACCTTGCCTGGCCCACTGCCCAGATCGCCGTGATGGGGGCACAAGGTGCGGTCAACATCTTGCACCGCAAAGAGATCGTCGCCGCCACCGAGCGGGGCGAGTTGGACGCCACCCGCGCACAACTGATCGAGAGCTACGAGGACGCGCTGCTCAACCCCTACCTCGCCGCCGAGCGTGGCTACATCGACGCCGTCATCGAGCCCTCGACTACTCGCGTCCATGTGATGCGGGCCCTGCGCATGCTGCGGACCAAGCGGGCGAACCGGCCCCCCAAGAAGCACGGAAACATCCCGCTGTGACCGCGCCAGACAACAAGCCAGAGCTGCGTGTCATATCAGGCAGCCCTGATCCGACCGAGATCGCTGCCCTGGTGGCAGTCCTCACGTGCAGGGCAGCTGGCCCGCCACCGGCCCCACGAGCCAAGCGCTCGATGTGGGCGACGCGTTCTCGTCAGGTGCGCCCCTCACTTGGCGCGGGGCCTGGCTCGTGGCGTGCCTCAACCCTGCCCCGATGAGGTTCATCCTGGCGTCGGCATCACCCGCTCGGTTGGGACTGTTGCAGGCGGCTGGTGTCAACGCCGAGGTGATTGTCAGCGGAGTTGACGAGGACGCGGTCTCGGGGCCGCCCGGTGAGCTCGCACTGGTCCTGGCCGAGCACAAGGCGCGCGCCGTGGCCGACCGACTCGCCCTGACTCCCCACTTCGACACCACGTTGGTGCTCGGCTGCGACTCGGTCCTCGAACGAGAGGGTGGCGCCTTCGGAAAGCCAGCCGGCGTGGACGACGCGGTGGCCAGATGGCGACACATGCGGGGGCAAGAGGGGGTCCTGCACACTGGGCACTGCCTCATCGAGCTCAACGGAGACCCGCAAGCCGACCGCAGCATCAGTGCGCTCGCTTCGGCCACTGTGCGGTTCGGCACTCCGAGCGATGCCGAGATCGACGCCTACGTTGCCACCGGCGAGCCGTTGGAAGTGGCCGGTGGGTTCACCCTCGACCGGCTCGGTGGGTGGTTCGTCGACGGGATCGATGGTGATCCCGGCACCGTGCTCGGCCTCTCCCTGCCACTTCTGCGCCGCCTGCTCGGCGAGCTTGACGTCAGCGTTCCCTCCCTGTGGCCCCGCTAGCCGGCCCGGCTCAATAGACTGCGCCGGAACCGGGCCCGGCTCCCGCCGACGCCCAGAGCAGATCCCGTGGAGTCGACGTGCGCAAGGTCCTGATCGCCAATCGTGGCGAGATCGCTGTCCGGGTGGCGAGGGCGTGTCGAGACGCCGGAATCGCCTCGGTCGCCGTCTACGCAGACTCCGATCGAGAGGCTCCGCATGCGAGCTTGGCTGACGAAGCGTTCAGCCTGGACGGCGACAGCCCCGCCTCCAGCTACCTTGACATGGGCAAGGTGCTCGACATCGCGGCCCGGTCAGGTGCCGATGCGGTCCATCCAGGCTACGGATTCTTGTCTGAGAACGCCGACTTCGCTCAGGCTGTCATTGACGCCGGCCTGATCTGGATCGGCCCACCGCCGTCGGCGATCAGATCCCTCGGCGACAAGGTGCAGGCTCGGCACATCGCCCAGGCGGTGGGAGCTCCCCAGGTGGCTGGCACCGCCGACCCAGTCGCCGGAGCCGACGAGGTCGTCGATTTCGCGAAAGAGCACGGCCTGCCCATCGCGATCAAGGCCGCCTTCGGAGGCGGAGGCCGCGGCCTCAAGGTTGCGACCACGCTCGAGGAGATCCCCGAGCTCTACGACTCAGCCGTTCGCGAGGCCGTTACTGCCTTCGGCCGTGGTGAGTGCTTCGTCGAGCGCTACCTCGACCGCCCACGGCACGTCGAGACCCAGTGCTTGGCCGATCAGCACGGCAACGTCGTGGTGGTCTCCACGCGCGACTGCTCCTTGCAGCGCCGCCACCAAAAGCTCGTCGAAGAAGCTCCCGCTCCGTTCCTGTCGGTTGAGCAGAACGCCGAGCTCTATCGCGCCTCCAAGGCCATCTTGCGCGAAGCAGGTTACGTCGGCGCTGGCACGTGCGAGTTTCTTGTCGGCCAAGACGGCACGATCTCGTTCCTCGAGGTGAATACCCGACTTCAAGTCGAGCACCCCGTCACTGAGGAGGTCACCGGCATCGACCTGGTACGTGAGATGTTCCGGATCGCCGACGGTGAAGAGCTCGGGTACGACGACCCAGCGATCCGCGGTCACTCGTTCGAGTTCCGAATCAACGGCGAAGACCCCGGGCGCGGCTTCCTGCCGGCGCCCGGCCCGGTCACCGTCTGGCAACCACCGTCCGGTCCCGGTGTGCGCCTCGACGCCGGCGTCGAGCAGGGATCGGTGATCGGGCAGAACTTCGACTCGCTCTTGGCCAAGCTCATCGTCACTGGGTCGACGCGCCATCAAGCTGTCGAGCGTGCAAGGCGCGCGCTCGAAGAGTTCGTGGTCGACGGCATGGCGACGGCGCTTCCCTTCCACCGAGCCGTCATGAACGACCCAGCGTTCGCCCCGGACGATCCTGAGCAGGTGTTCGCGGTGCACACGCGGTGGATCGAGACCGAGTTCACCAACACCATTGAGCCGTTCGTTGGCGCAGAAGCCACGGCTGACGCTGAAAGACGCGAGTCGCTCACGGTTGAGGTTGGCGGCAAGCGCATCGAAGTGACCCTGCCTGCTGGATTCAGCGCTGGCGCAGCGGCGTCCGCGGCTGGCGGCAACTCGGCGCCACGACGCTCAGCCAAACGTGGAGGCGGAGCCGCCGCGTCGGGCGACGACCTCACGAGCCCCATGCAGGGCACGATCGTGAAGATCGCTGTTGAAGACGGTCAGCTGGTTGAGGCCGGTGAACTCGTCGTCGTCCTTGAGGCGATGAAGATGGAACAGCCGCTCAATGCACACAAAGCAGGAACCGTCACCGGGCTCTCCGCTGAGGTGGGCCAGACACTCAGCGCCGGTGCCAGCATCTGCACGATCACCGACTAGCTCGATGGCTGTCCAGCTGAACCACACGATCGTCTGGGCCTACGACAAACATGAGTCGGCAGCGTTCATGGCTGACCTACTCGGCCTAGGGGCACCGACCCGGTACGGGTCTTTCGTCATCGTTCACGTGGACAATGACGTTTCGCTCGACTTCCTCGACGTCGATGAAACGGTGCATCCACAGCACTATGCGTTCATCGTCGATGAAGAGGGTTTCGACGAGATATTCGAGCGGATCTGCGCCCGAGGGTTGTCGTACTGGGCAGATCCCGGCCAGGAACAGCAGGGTGAGATCAACACCAGGGATGGCGGCCGCGGCGTGTACTGGGAGGACCCCAACGGCCACCTCTTGGAGATCATCACCCAGCCGTACGGCAGTTTGGTGTGAAAAATGGCAGACACACCGCCTGAGATCATCGATCACTACCGCTGCATCGATGAAGACGCTCGAATCAGGAATGGCATCGGGCAGCTTGAGTTACTTCGCACTCAATCGATAGTGAGACGCTTCTTGCCGCCAGGTCCCCAGCGAATTGTTGATGTGGGCGGAGCAACCGGAGTCCACGCTTCATGGCTGGCGAAGGATGGCCATCAAGTGCAGATCTACGACGTGGTACCTGAACACGTTGAGACATCCCGGCTCCTTGCCGTCGAGTCACCCACCATCTCGGCGGCGCTGGGCGATGCCCGACAATTGCCCGACGCTGACGACAGTTTTGATGCTGCGCTGCTCTGCGGTCCGTTGTATCACCTGACGGGCCGCGAAGATCGCGTGCTCGCGCTGAACGAGGCCCGCCGGGTCGTGCGAACCGGAGGGTTCATCTTCGGTGCCGCGATCTCGCGTTTCGCGTCGCTCTTCGACGGCCTGGAGAAAGGCTTCCTGTTTGATGAAGAGGGAGTTCGTATGGTCGAAGTGGATCTGGCGACCGGCCAGCATCGCAACAACACAAACGATCCACGATGGTTCACAACCGCCTACTTTCATCGACCCGATGAGCTCCGCCAGGAATTCCTCGACGCCAATCTCGATGTGGTGACGGTGATCGGCATCGAAGGGCTCGCGGGTTGGCTTCCGCACCTCGCCGACTCGTGGAGGTTGCCCGAACGCCGCAAGGCCATCGAGCGAGCCGCCGCCATGGTCGAATCAGAAGAGAGCCTCATCGGACTGAGTCCGCACCTCTTAGCCGTCGCTCAGGTCGGCTGAGCGAGCACCTCGTCGGCCGCACGCGCACCGGAGCGCAGTGCACCCTCCATCAACCCCGCCCAGTCACCGGCCGTGTGCTCGCCGGCGAAGTGCAGCGCGCCCACCGGTCGCTGGAGCAGCGCGACGTCGTCCGGTCCGGTGTCGACGGTGAGTGCTGTGTACGCCTCGCGAGAGAACGGTTCGTCTGCCCAGGTCGTTAAGACGGCACGTTCGACGTCGAGAGGTAGGTCGTCGCGCATTGACGCCACCCGCCCGGCCCAAGTGCGTGGGCCGCCCTCGACCTGCAGTGCCCCCAGCGCTGGTCCCGATCCGGAGAAGCAGTGCACCATCGGCTGCACCTCGCCAGTCTCGTCAGTTGCAGTCCACGTCCAGAACCGCTCAGGTACGTTCTGGACCGCAGACCAGGGAACTGGCGCACCATCCCGATTAAAGGGAACGTGAAGTTTGGCTGCGTGGCCCACCCCCGCCCTGGCCCAGGCGTCGAGTTTCCACTGCGGCAGCGGAGGATCGAACTCGAGCTCACGCGTGACAGCCATCGGCGTCGCCAGAATGACGGCGTCGGCCTCGAGATCACCAGCATCGGTGACGACGCGACACAGCTCTTCGTCCCAGTTGATACCGCGAACTACTTCGCCGAGTCGGACGACGTCGCCGAGCCTGCTGCTGAGCTCGGTGGCCACCCGCTGGTTGCCGCCGGCGACCCGGTACGAGGGCTTGGACTCAAAAGCAAGGGCAACATCTGCGGCAGCTTCTGCCGAAAGCCGTTCGGCTGAGCAGGCGTTCGTCACCTCAAGCCGGGAACGGAAGGCAGCCAGCGCACCCGCGTCTGCTGCCCCGCCTCGTTCCAGTTCGTCGAGCAAGTCGGCGAGGGAAGAATCCTTGGGTGCCCTGGCGGCTGCTGCCGCTACTACGTCAGCCGCCATTGCCACGGCCTCGTGCGTGGTGTCGACGCCGCGAGGTTCACGCACGTAGTACGACATGCCCATCGGAGCTAGCCTGAGCCTGAACTGGTCCATCAGGGACTCCATCAACTCGTACCCGCTCAAGATGAACTCCGCGCCGCGCTCGATGCGGGTCTGCGGGTTGCCGGCCTCGATCTCAAAAGACCACACCCGGCCGCCCACCCGACCGCGCGCTTCCAGCACCACTACCTCGTAGCCAGCGTTCCGCAGCCGCCAGGCGGCCATCAGCCCGCCGAAGCCTGCGCCCACCACGACGACTCTCAACGCCCGCTCCGCCCTGTTCGGTCCCGCCCTCAAACATTGTCGTCTGCAAGAGTGGCGGCATGACGGTGCCACTCCCATCGACGCAGGCCTTCACCGATGCCGAGCTCGACCATCGAGAGCTGTCGGCGGCTGAGCAGGTTGACCACCACCTCGCCCGTCGCGGGGCCGTCGACCTTGCGGGTCCTGAACTTCGGACCATGATCGAGGTGAACGCCGAGGCCATGTCGATCGCGATGGACCGCGATGCCGAAGCCCGCGACGGCCGCACCCGCGGGCCACTGCACGGGCTGGCCATCGCGATCAAGGACAACATAGACACCGCCGACAGCTTGCTGACCACAGCCGGTTCGATGGCACTCGCCGGCAGCCGACCGCTTCGGGACGCTGCACTTGTCGCTCGCCTGCGAGACGCGGGGCTGGTGGTTCTCGGAAAGTCGAACATGAGCGAGTGGGCCAACCTGCGATCACCGCACTCGACGAGCGGTTGGAGCGCCCGCGGCGGCCTCACCCGAAATCCATGGGACCCGCAGCGAAATGCCGGCGGTTCGTCGTCCGGCTCGGCCGCGGCTGCCTCAGTCGGCATCGTCCCGCTCGCGGTGGGCACTGAGACCGACGGCTCGATAATTTGCCCGGCCAGCTACACCGGCGTCGTGGGTCTGAAGCCAACCGTTGGCCTGCTGCCGACCGAGGGCATCATCCCCGTCTCGCACACCCAGGACGCTCCAGGCCCGATGGCCCGATCGACCCGTCTGGCAGCGGCGCTCCTGGATGCGATGGCGGGGACCAACCAGTACCTGGCAGCCTGCACCGACGCGACCTTGCTCGGTGTACGCATCGGTGTGGTGCGCGACCACTTCGGCGCGCACGCAGCTACCGACGCGGTGGCCGAGGTGGCCGTGATGGTGCTCGCCACGACCGGGGCGACGATTGTCGATCCAGTCGCTGCCGTGTCGCTGCCGCAGCCGGCCAGCGACGACGAAGACGAAGGCCTTCGGGCTCTGCTGTACGAGTTCCACGACGGGCTCAACGGTTACCTCGCCGCTCGGCCCGGCGCTGGGCCTCGTTCGCTCGCCGACGTCGTGACCTTCAACCGCGAGTACGCGTCCGAGGAACTCAGCTGGTTCGGCCAGGAGTATCTCGAGGTGGCCATGACACTGCCGGGGCTACAGAGCGATGCCTACCGGACGGCCAGGGCAAACATCCTTCGTCAGGCCCGCGACGACGGTCTGGATGTCGTCTTCGCCGGCGACAGCCTCGACGTTCTGGTCGCCCCCGCGTTTCCGCCGGCATCGATGAACGACCTTGTGCTGGGTGACT
>JBDTTS010000053.1:0-10842 GCA_039930525.1 Actinomycetes bacterium
CCCCGGCCCCGCTCCTGCATGTAGGGCAGTACCGCCTTGCAGCCGAGGTAGACCGAGGTCAGGTTGACCTCTTGCACGCGGCGCCAGACGTCCAACCCGGTAGTCAGGATCGAGTCATCATCTGGCGGCGAGATTCCCGCGTTGTGAAAAGCGATATCGATCTGGCCGAATGCGGCATGCGTTTCCGCGTACATCCGGTCGTTGTCGTCGGCGCTGGTGACGTCAGCATGGATGTATCGGCCGTTCACTGCACCGGCGGCGGCTTCGCCGGCCTCGTCGTTCATATCGACAACCACAACTTTGGCGCCCTCTGCGGCCATGCGCCGAGCGGTAGCGAGCCCGATGCCGCTGGCACCGCCGGTGATCACAGCCACACGATCCTGCAGTCGCTCCACGTCGCTCAGCCTTCCGTCGCGATGAATACGTTCTTGACCTCGGTGAATGAGTCGAGGGCGTCTGGCCCCAACTCGCGGCCTAGCCCCGACTGCTTGTAGCCACCGAACGGCGTCCAGTAACGCACGGACGAGTGCGAGTTCACCGAGAGATTGCCTGCCTCGATCGCTCGGGACACCCGGAATGCTCGTCCGACGTCGCGTGTCCAGATAGAGCCTGAAAGCCCGAACGGCGAGTCGTTGGCCAGCGCGATGGCATCGGCCTCGTCGGTGAACGGCGTCACCACCACCACCGGGCCGAAAATTTCGTCCCGAAAGGCTCGCGAGTCGGTGTCGACGGGCGCAAGAACCGTGGGTGGATACCAGAATCCAGGGCCTTCTGGCGCCTTGCCCTGGAAGGCAATGGGTGCGTCATCGGGAACGTACGAGGCGACAGTCTGCCACTGGTTTCGGCTGATGAGCGGTCCCATCTCTGCGGTATCCAGAGTCGGGTCTTCGACGCGCACGCCCTTTACAGCTGGTTCCAACAGCTCCATGAACCGGTCATACATCGAACGCTCGACCAGGATCCGCGACCGAGCGCAGCAGTCCTGTCCCGCATTGTCGAACACGCCATAGGGTGCCGTCGCCGCGGCCAGTTCGAGGTCAGCATCGGCAAACACCACATTGGCGCTCTTGCCGCCGAGTTCGAGCGTGACCCGCTTGACCTGATCTGCGGCTCCGCGCATGACACGCTGGCCGACCGACGTGGATCCGGTGAAGACCACCTTGCGGACAGCCGGGTGGGTGACGAACCGTTCGCCAACGATCGAACCCTTACCGGGGATGACCGTGAAGACGTCGGGCGGCAGACCAGCCTCCAGCGCCAGCTCGCCGAGGCGGATCGCCGTGAGTGGAGTGACCTCAGCCGGTTTGAGGACGACGGTGTTGCCGGCGGCGAGGGCGGGGGCAAAACCCCACCCGGCGATCGGCATCGGGAAGTTCCAGGGAACGATGACGCCCACTACGCCGAGGGGCTCCTTGAACGTCACGTTGACTCCGCCGGGAACCGGGATCTGGAGTCCGGAGTTTCGTTCGGGTGCCGCCGAGTAGTAGTGGAGAACGTCTCTGACGTTTCCCGCCTCCCAGCGAGCGTTGCCGATCGTGTGTCCGGAGTTGGCCACTTCGAGCTGGGCGAGCTCTTCGAGGTGCGCGTCGACCGTCGTCGCGAAGTTCCGAAGCAGGCGCGCGCGATCACCTGGCGCGACGTCGCGCCAGGCTGGAAAGGCCCTGGCCGCTCGATCGATGGCGGCGTCGGTGGCCGCTTCGTCGGCCTGCTCAATGCTCGTGATGGCCTGTTCGGTCGCCGGGTTGATGACGTCGTACATGGTGGTCACCGAATCAGCCTAGAACCGCTCGAAGTTGCGGCGAAGCTCCCAGTCGGTGACCGTGGAGTTGTACGAGGCCAGCTCGACCCGCGCCATGTTGGCGTAGTGGTCGACGACTTCGTCACCGAAGGTCGCTCGGGTGAATGAGGACGTTTCCCACAGGTCGAGGGCCGCGTCCATCGTGTGCGGCACTTTTGGAAGATCCGCATCGTAAGCGTTGCCGACCAGTTCGGGCTCAAGATCGAGCTCGCGTTCGATGCCGTCGATGCCGGCGGCCACCAGCCCCGCAGTCGCCAGGTAGGGGTTGATGTCGCCGCCTGGCACCCGGTTCTCCATCCGCAGGCCCTGGCCATGGCCCACCAGTCGGATGGCGCACGTGCGGTTGTCGCGCCCCCAGGCGACGGTGGTGGGGGCGAACGACCCAGGGACAAAGCGCTTATACGCGTTGATGTTCGGCGCGGACAGCAGCGTGAGCTCGCGCATGTGGGCGAGTTGTCCGGCCACAAAGCTCTTGCCCATCGCTGATAGGGCGTGTGCATCAGACGGGTCGACCATCACTGTCTCGCCGTCGTCATACCCGTTGCCGTTTCCGCGAACCGAGATATGTATGTGGCAGGAGTTGCCCTCCCGCTCGTTGAACTTGGCCATGAAGGTGAGGGCACTGCCCTCTTGGGCGGCGATCTCTTTGGCGCCCTCTTTGTAGATGACGTGGTTGTCGCAGGTCGTAAGAGCCTCGGCATATCGGAAGGCGATCTCGTGCTGGCCGAGGTTGCACTCGCCCTTCACTGACTCGACGTAGAGGCCGGCGCCTTCCATCGAGTTTCGGATTCGCCGCAGCAGCGGCTCGATGCGAGCCGTGCCGAGGAGCGAGTAGTCAACGTTGTACTGATTGGCTGGAACGAGGTTGCGGTAGCCCTTGTCCCACGCCTCCTCGTAGCTGTCGCGAAACACGATGAACTCGAGCTCAGTGCCTACGAAAGCGTTCATGCCCATGTCAGCGAGCCGGGTGAGCTGCTTGCGAAGGATCTGCCGTGGGGACGCGACCACATCACTGCCGTCTTCCCACTCGATGTCGGCAAGCATCAGGGCGGACCCCGGTTGCCACGGCATCCAGCGGAGTGTGTCGAAGTCGGGTGCCATCACGAAATCGCCGTACCCCCGTTCCCAGGACGACATGGCGTAGCCATCTACCGTGTTCATGTCGACGTCGACGGCGAGCATGTAGTTGCAGCCCTCGGTGCCGTGGTGTGCCACTTCGTTGAGGAAGTAGCGGGCGGCAAGACGTTTGCCTTGCAAGCGGCCCTGCATATCGGTGATCGCGACGACGACCGTGTCGACCTCACCTTGGTCGACTGCAGCCCGAAGAGACTCCAGCGTCAGAAACCCGTGGTTGTTCGTCATGCGTCCACCTCTCGACCCCGTGGAGCGGACGCTAGCGTCCGGCGCCCTCCGGATCAATGGGATGGCTACGGTGGCCTCCATGGATCGCCTCTCGCGCAACCGGGACGTCTGGACGGTTGTCAACGCCCAGCACACCGATGCCGACGCCCGACGACTGTGGGCGTCCGACCAGATTCGCTGGGGACTTTTCGGCATTGCCGACGCCGAGCTCGGCGTTCTTGGTGACGTGAACGGTCTTGATGTCCTCGAGATGGGCTGTGGCAGTGCCTATTTCTCGGCGTGGCTGATGCGCGCCGGGGCTCGGCCGGTAGGTGTCGATCTGACGCCAGCCCAGCTTGAGACGGCTCGGGAGTGTCAACGCGAGTTCGGGGTCAGTTTCCCCCTGATCGAGGCGAACGCTGAGGATGTACCGCTGCCGAGCGGATCGTTCGATCTGGTGGTCAGCGAGCACGGTGCCGGCGTCTGGTGCCAGCCAGAACATTGGGTCAGCGAGGCGGCCCGTCTCTTACGGCCGGGAGGACGCCTTGTCTTTTTGGTGAACAGTCTCTTGTCGACGCTGTGTGTGCCGGGCGAGGGTGGCGTCGCCGGTGAGCGACTGCTGCGCGGGCAGCGCGGGCTGTCGCCGGTCGCCTGGCCAGGTGGTGGCGTCGAGTACCACCTGAGTCATGGTGAGTGGATCGGCGTACTGCGGCGCCACGGCTTCACGGTAGCGGCGCTGCACGAGCTCTACCCGCCAGATGGCGTCGAACCCCCTGACTACTACGAGATCGTCAGCGCTCGGTGGGCCGGCAACTGGCCGGCCGAGGAGCTCTGGGTGGCTGACCTGACCGCCCGCCAACCCCGCACCGTGTGAAGGGGTGGCCGAGCAGCCGCCCACTCACACGGCGTCGAGGGGTGGGTGCGGGTGGTCGCTGGAGCGGCGCTGAAAGCTCAAGATCTTTGGGTTCTGAATCACGCCGTTGCGGATCTCTATGGCCCGCTGGATCGTCGGCTCGGCGTCCCACGCGTTTGGTCCAGCCATCACCGTGCGCAAGTAGGGCAGCAACGCCTCGCTGATGCCCCACGTCGCGGAGTTCCACAGGTAGGCCGGGCTGTGATCGACGCCGTAGTACGTGACGCCGTCGCCGATGGTGAAAATGGGCTCTTCGAAGGTCGTGGGACGCGCGAACGAAAAGCCCATGCCCAGGTCGCACGAGACGTCGATGATGAGCGACCCGGCCGGGAACTGCGCGACCTCTTCGTCGTCGACGAAAAGCAGGGGGTTGTCGGTGTCTTGCAGCACGCAGTTCACGACGATATCGTGGCTGGCCAGGAACTCGGCCGAGGTGATGTAGTCGTCGTCGACGAGCACCTGGGTGCGGGTGGGGTCGTCGGTGCGGCGGTCAAGGTTCTCCAGCACCATCGACGGAATCGGCGACGCAACCGCTGTGACGTCGCGCATCGTCAGCACTGTCACGTCGTGCACGCCGAGGGCTTGCAGCGCGGTGATCGCTCCGCGGGCGGTGTTGCCGAAACCGATCACGGCAGCCTTTAGCTGGCGCCCATAGTGTCCGGTCGACCCAGTCAGGGCCAGGGCCTGCAGCACAGAGCTGTAGCCGGCCATCTCGTTGTTCAGGTGAAAGACGTGTACAACGAAGGTGCCGTGCGGCGTCCAGTGGTTCATGGCCTCCCAAGCGATCAGGGTCAGGCGCTTGTCGATGGCCAGCTGGGTGAGCTGCGCGTCCTGAACGGCATGCGGCCACCCCCACAGCACCTGCCCGTCGCGCAGCGACTCGACGTCGGCGACCGTCGGCTTGGGGAGCAGCACCACGTCAGCGGTGGCAATGATCTCGTCGTGGGTAAGCATGCCCGCGACAAGCGGCGCCAGATGGCTGTCGCGGACGCCGTACCGGTCGCCATAGCCGGCCTCGAGGTAGATATGCGCGCGCAGGTCTTCGTCGATTCGCTCGATGTGTGACGGGTGGATCGGCAGGCGCTTCTCGTTCTCCTTCGTGGAGGTGCCGAGGACGCCAAGAGTGAGCAGGGCCATTCACGGCCACCTTTCATGGTTGTCACACCCATGACTAGTGGTGTGCACGGCTCGTGGCAAAGGCCCCACGGCCCGCCGAGTGTACACCTGGGTGCCAGTCTCGGGTGTCGAGTGCGTAACAGGGACGCCGTGATGGCGAGCGCCATTACCTGCGCCGCGGACCAGCCTTTTCACCCGGGACGTAGGTGTGCACTCGACGACAATTTTTGGCACCTGGGTGTGCACTCGGCGAGATGTTGTGTCAGTCGAGGCTGATCACCGTGGTGCGGACGTCGGTCATATCGCGCAACTGGGCGAGGCCACCGACGCGGCCCCATCCAGTGCGAGTGCCACCGGCGCCCCCGAATGGCTGGGCGTTCTCGAAGTAGTCGGTCGAATCGTTGACCACGACCGATCCGACCTTCATCTCTTGGCTGAAGCGGAACGCGCGCTGCAGCGACTGGGTGAAAACTGCCGCCTGCAAGCCGAGTGAGTCGGAGTTGGCAATCCGCAGCGCCTCGTCGTCGCCGTTGGCGGCGATGACCGGGACGATCGGCCCGAACGACTCCTCGCGAGACACCAGCATGTTCTCGGTGACGCCGTCGAGCACGGTGAGCTCGTAGTACAGGTCGGTGGGCTGGCCGCCGCGACGTTGCCCGCCGGCCAGGACCGTGGCGCCGTTCTCAACGGCGTCGGCAACGTGAGTGTCCATCTTCGACGCCGTCATCTCATTGCAGAGCGGCCCCATCGTCGTGCCTTCAGCGAACGGGTCGCCGAGCGAGACGGCCTCGGCCGCCTTGAGGGCGGCCTGCACAAACTCGTCCTTGATCGAGGCGTCGACAATGACCCGTTCGGTGGCGCAACAGACCTGGCCAGCGTTCCAGTAGGCGCCGTAGACGGCGGCCTCGGCAGCCTTGGTGATGTCGGCGTCGGCGAGGACAACGACGGGGCCGTTGCCAGAGGCTTCGATCAGCGAACGCTTGAGCCCGGCGGCCTTGACGATCTTCTCGGCCGTGGCCGACGAGCCGACGAAACCGATGGCGTCAACGCCCGGGTGCGTGACGAGGCGCTCACCCACCGCCCCCTCGCCGGGCAGGATCGAGACGAGCCCTTCTGGGACGCCGGCCTCAGCGAGCAGCTCGCCGAGCTTGAGGGCGGCCAAGGGTGTGATCGAGGGCGGCTTGGCCACGATGGCGTTGCCGGTGGCCAGGGCTGGGCCGATGAACTCGGCCGCGATCATCAGCGGGAAGTTCCACGGCGTAATGCCGGCCCACACCCCGATCGGAGCGCGCCAGGTGAACATCCGCTTGTTGCGCGCGCTCGAAGGAATCGTTTCGCCGTAGAGCCGCAGGGCGTCCTCGGCCGACACCCGGAACAGGCTGGCGGTGTCTTCGACGTCGTCGTGGGCTTCGGCGTGCAGTGGCTTGCCTTGCTCGATCGTCGTCAGACGGGCGAGCTCGTCGGCGTTCGCCTCGATCAGGTCGCCCACTCGGTGGCAGAGGTCGGCACGCTCTTGCGCTGACCAGTGCCGGTACTGGTCGAAGGCCGCTCGTGCGGCGTCCACCGCTTTGTCGACCTGCGCCTCGGACGGCACCGGCAGGTCGACCAGGTGCTCGCCGGTCACGGGGGAGTGGACGGTGATGACGTCGTCGGTGTCACCGTCGACGTAGTGGCCGGCGAGAAAGAGCTGGGCGTCATGGCTGGGCACGAGAGACCTCCGAGGCGATGCGGGTGACGCGGGCGATACGCCATTCTCGCGCAGTCAGTGCGGGTCACTGGTGGGAACCCCTGAATCACCTCGTTCACTGAACGACCATTCAGTGAGGGCAGTAGGGTAACGGACATGAGAGCCTCTCGTGCCACTTGGCTCGGAGCCGCCGCGATCGGGTTGGCGGTTGCCCTCGGCGCATGTACCGCCCCTGAGTCGGAGACGACTCCGAGTGAGGCAGCGACGGTCCGCGTCATGCAGTTCAACGTTGAGTACGGCGGCACACTCGTCGATTTCGACAGCGTCCCAGCGGCAGTCGACGCTGCAGGCGCCGATGTCGTCGCGTTGCAAGAGGCCTACGGCAACAGCTGCGACGTGGCCGACGCCTTGGGGTGGGCGTACTGCGACCGGCGTACGCAGACCATCTCTCGATATCCCCTGGTGACCCCGGACGATCCTGAGTCACCGGCCGTACTCGTGGCCGTTGAGCCGGGGCAAGTCTTTGGAGTCGTCAACGTGCACCTCCCGTCCGCGCCCTATGGGCCTAACCGGGCAGCGGCCGGGGCAACAGAAGCAGAGCTGATCGCTGGTGAGAAAGGCAGGCTCAAGGCGCTGGAGCCCGCGCTGAACGCCGCCGACAGTTTGCGGGGCGACGGCATTCCGGTCGTACTGATCGGCGACTTCAATGCCCCGTCGCACCTCGACTGGGTCGCCGAGACGAAGGGACTGCGCGACCACGTCACCGACGTGCAGTGGCCCGTATCAACCGCTGTCGAAGCCGCTGGTCTGGTCGACGCTTATCGCCAGGTGCACCCTGACCCCGTTGCCGACCAGGGGCTGACCTGGCCAGCGAGCCGCCCGAAGGTGGGTACCTACAACCCAGGGCCGGATGGAAAGCCGGCCGACCGGATTGACATGACGTTTGTCAGCGATGGGATCGCCGTTGAGGACTCGTCAATCGTGGGTGAGGAGGGCTCACCTGACACCGAGGTTGTGGTGGCTCCTTGGCCCACCGATCATCGCGCCGTTGTGTCTCAGCTCAACGTCTCGCTGGCCGAGTCAGGTCCTTACATCGCTCCTGCGACGACCCTTATCGAGCGTGGCACAGCCGCCGAGGTGAACGTGTATGGGCTACCGGCACCGTCAGCAGTGCTCGCCACCCCTGCTGGGCAAGACGCTCCGGCGCTGACCGAGGACGTCGACGGGTGGGGGACCGTGAGCCTCAGCACGCGCGACCTGCCTGTCGGGCGGCTCGCGCTACTGGCTGTGGACGCCGAAGGCGACGACGTGGCGTCAGGTCAGCTCTGGATCAGCAAACCCGGCGCGTCGCCTACCCTCAATGTGGGAAAGGGGGCCTACAACGTCGGTGAGCCGATCGACGTGGCCTGGTCGGACGCGCCAGGGAACAAGTGGGATTGGCTCGGCGTCTACAAGCGCGGATCTGATCCCAACGTCGCCTACTACAAGTTGTGGACCTACACGGGGGCCACGATCGTCGGGAGTGCCTCGTTCGACGCGAAGGCCAAGGGCGGTGCGTGGCCACTTCCGCCAGGTAAGTACGACATGGTGTTGCTCGAGGACGACAGCTACGACGAACTGGCTCGGGCTCCGTTCGCCATCCAGCCGTAAACGTTGATCAGGGCAGGTAGTCGACGTCCATGCCGTCGAGCGTGTGGCCGCACTCGCAGGTGCGGTGCTCGGGCAGGGCGGCGACTGCCTTATCGAGCACGTGGTGCAACCGCTCAAGGGATCGGGCAAACGTGGCCAGCGCGTCGAACTGCGTCACCGCCGCGCTCCCGGAGGCTCCGGCGTCCATGTCGGTGACGACGGCGAGCGGCGAGTAGCAGAGCGCGAGTTCTCGAGCCAGGGCCGCCTCAGGCTGCCCGGTCATGTTGACCAGGTGCCATCCCTGCCGCTGGTACCACTCGGACTCGGCGCGACTGGAGAACCGAGGCCCGTCGATCACGACCATGGTGCCAAGAGTGGCGACGAGGCCGCCGTCAGTGCTGATGGCGTCCACCAATGTGGACCGTACGACCGGACAGTAGGGATCGGCGAAGCGCACGTGTGCCGTGCCTCGCTCGACGTATGTGCCGGCTCGTCCGCTGGTTCGATCGACGACTTGGTCAGGCACGACGAAGGTGCCGGGTCCAAGGTCAGCCTGAAGCGAACCGGCGGCGCAAGGGGCGATGACCTGCGAGACGCCGAGCGAAGCCAGTGCCCAAAGGTTCGCCCGATAGTTCACCCGGTGTGGAGGAAGGGCATGGCCGAGTCCATGCCTCGGCAGGAACGCGACGTCACGGCCGCCGAAGACACCGGTCGTAAGCCCCTCGGCGTGGGCGCCGTACGGCGTGCTGCGGGTGACCGCCGTGGGGGCATCGAGCAACTCGTAGAGGCCGCTGCCACCGATGATGCCTACTGGGTTGCTCATGCGTTTGGCCGTTCAGGCACGAGCTCGGCCATGTGACGTCCCGTGGGTGTGACGGTTGACGTGCGAATGGACAGACTTGCGTCTTCGGCGATCGCGGGCAGCGCGTCGGCGGCAACGGTCGCCCAAGGCATCCACCCTTGCAGACCATCGGCGGTGACGTGCACCCGACCACGGGTGACACCGGACCCTGGCGGGTCGACCTCGACGATCACGCTTCCTTCGCGGGTGACCAGGTCCGCACATCGACGCAGCAAGCGGGCGGGGTCGCCGCCGATCCCGATGTTGCCGTCGGCCAGCAGGACGCTGGCCCAGGAACCTTCGCGAGGCAGCTCGGCGAAGACATCTGCCTGCATGGCGGGGATGCCTCGCGAGACCGCCAGCCGGATCGCTTCACGTGAGAGGTCGACGCCCAAGGCCTCGATGCCCCGATCGGTGAGTGCGCGCGTGAGGCGTCCTGGGCCGCAGCCGATGTCGAGAGTGGGTCCAGCGCAGAGGTCGAGCATGGCGTCGTCGCAGGGGCTGGCATCGTCGAGCCAGCGCTGAACCGGCAGTGCGAGCAGGCGGCCGTCGGGGGCACTCACCCAGAACTCGCTGCCCGAACGCAGCACTGACTCATAGGCGGCCATCGCACTCATGTGGACGCCCCGACCCGGGCGCCCTGGCGCCGAACGGCCTCGGCGAAGCACGTCGCAGGGTGACTGGCGGCAACGGTTGTCGCATCGTCCCAGGTATCGACGTCGGTGAGTGCCGCGACCGTACCCACGGTGACGCCCAACGCCTCGAGGGCCGATCGCGTGAGCTCGCCGGTATCTGGACGCGACATGGGAACGTCCATGAGGACGCGGGCGGGCGCTGGATCGGACAACGCCAGCAACCACCACCCGCCGTCGGTGGCCTCGCCGATCACGGCGCTGCGTCGACTGCCGCCGACCCCGCGTGCTGCCTCTACCAGGAGGTTGGGTTCGGCGTGCGGTGTGTCCATTCCGATCTGCACCACGGGAAAGCCCGTCCCGAGTCTGGAGGCGTCATCGTGCGCATGACGCAGCCGCTGGCCGAACGAAGCGCCTCGTTGCTCGACGATGTGGCATTCGGCCAGGGCCGCGACCAGGTCGGCGTTGCGGGCGGACGCACCGAGGTCGCCGGTCATCGACACGACGACCCGGTTCCGGTCGCCGTTCGTCGCGCTGACAGACAGCCGGAGTGTGTCCAGAAGCGCAGCAGCAGCAACATCGGCTGCACCTTCGGGTGGCAGCGGTGGGCAGAGCCGGGTCTTGGCGAGGCCGGGGACGGGAGCCTTGGCCACGATCAGAACAGTGAACGGTACGTCAACGGGCGTCATGGCAGCACCCGGTAGAAGTCGCGCACAGCCCGGTAGGTGCCGCGTGCCGAGCCGCTGACTTTCGACGTGGTTCCTGCGGCCCGCGGGTAGTAGTCGACATCCACCTCACGGATGCGCCATCCAGCGTGGGCTGCTCGCACCACCGTCTCGAACGGATAGCCGACATCGCGAATGAGGATGATGTCGACCTGGATGA
>JBDTTS010000054.1:0-10699 GCA_039930525.1 Actinomycetes bacterium
TCCGTCACGTTTGGGTCGTCCTCGAACGGACCCGTGGGCTCGACAACATAAATGTTCCCGCGCTCCTCCACATCAGCGAGTGCGGTGGCCAGCTCGGCTCCCCAGACGGCTGTCCCCAGCAGCGCCGCGAAGTAGATGTTGTTCGATACACGACCCTCTTGAAAGTTCGATCCGTGACCCGGGACAAGCTCGTCGCCGACCGCGAACGTGTACTTGGTCCCATGATAGAAAGGCCCCTTGATGTGATCGCAGCGGTCGAAGGTCACCGGTTCGTACCCAGCTTCGGCGTCAGCCATGGAGGTCTCCTCCTTCTAGTTCAGCATCGTTCCAGCGTGTACGCGATCGACGCTGAGCGTCCGAGGCCACGGCTCCAGCATGACGGACTATCTGCCCTCCGTCACGGCTCTCCGCCCTCGACGTGCCGCAGCTAAGAGAGGGCGAGCACCTGCGAGTGCCGTTCTTACTCACTGATCGCACCCGCCGCCGCTATAGACCTGGAAAGGTTCAAGAGAGCTCCGGCGATTGGTCTGCTCACGACAACCATGGGCGTACAGCAGCATGGCCCTAGCGTTTGCCATTCCTGACCGACCAACACATGCGCAAGAGGAGCGGACATGTCTCTAGGCTGACGGTCATGCACCTCCTCGTCGCTCGCTGCTCGGTGGACTACAGCGGACGCCTCAACGCACATCTGCCAATGGCGACCCGTCTCATCCTCGTCAAGTCCGATGGGTCGGTGTCCATCCACGCAGATGACCGCGCCTACAAACCCCTCAACTGGATGAGCCCGCCCTGTCGAACAACGTTCGATGTGGACGACGCCGGCGTTGGCACCTGGATCGTGACGCACTCCAAGACCGGCGACCAGCTCACCATCGCGATCGACGAGGTACTCCACGACTCCAAGCACGAGCTGGGCATCGATCCCGGTCTGCAGAAGGACGGCGTCGAGGCGCACCTGCAGAAGCTCCTGGCCGAACACATCGAGTCACTCGGCGAGGGGTGGACGCTCGTCCGCCGCGAGTACGGCACCGCCATCGGCCCGGTCGACATCCTGGCCCGAGACGCAGAAGGCGCTTCTGTTGCGATCGAGATCAAGCGGCGGGGCGACATCGACGGCGTTGAGCAACTGACGCGCTACCTCGAGCTGATGAATCGTGATCCGCTGCTGGCGCCCGTACGTGGCGTGTTCGCTGCTCAAGAAATCAAGCCCCAGGCGCGGGTGTTGGCCGCCGACCGAGGCATCGACTGCGTCACGCTCGACTACGACACCCTGCGGGGTATCGACAAAGCAGACGAACGGCTCTTCTAAGACAGCGGTCGTCGTTGCTCACGCCTACCCCTGGCCCATAGTCTGAGTTCATGGCTGGATTCTTGGACAAGGCAAAGGCAGTGGCACAACAGGCTCTCGACGAGGCGAAGAAGGGCGTCGAGACCGGGCAGGCGAAGCTGGACGACGTGCAAGCCAAGCGCGAGGCCAGCAAAGTCCTCGCTGCTCTCGGGGCCGCGTTCTACGCCGAGCAACGCTCAAATGGGCCTCGTAGCGACGTCGACGCCGCTCTCGCCGCTGTCGACAGCTTCGTCGAGACCAACGGAACGGCAGGTTTTCCGACGGACGAAGAGACGGCTGCTCCCCCACCGCCGCCGCCGGCGCCGACTCCCCCTCCGACTCCTCCGACACCGCCTGCCCCACCAGCGGGCGAAGGTGCTGGCGGCTCGGCATACGATCTGCCGCCCTCAAGCTGAGCGCAGCCACCCGCTGACTCAACCGATGCCGTTCCGCTCGGCCCATAGGGCCGCTTGGGTTCTGTCGAGGACGCCGATCCGCTGAAAGCACGATGTCAAGTGCGCCTTCACCGTGCGTTCGGTGATGCCGAGCCGCCGGGCGATCTGTTTGTTAGAGAGTCCGTCGCGCACCAGAACGAGTACTTCGGTCTCGCGAGCCGTGAGATCAACGGTGCTACGGGACGGGCTCTGAGCCCGCGCTGACAGCAACTCACGAGCCGCCCGAGGGTGCAGAGGCGACTCTCCTCTAGCCGCCGCCCTGACGCCCGAAAGGATTTCGTCGGGAGTCGCGTCCTTCAACAGGTAGCCCACTGCTCCGGCATCGATCGCCCCAACGATGCGATCACGGTCTGAGAAGGACGTCACGATGACAACAGCGACATCACCCTGAGCCGCCACAATGGCGCCCGTGGCTTCGACGCCGTCCATGACCGGCATCTGCAGGTCCATGAGCACGACATCTGGCCGTAGCTCTCGGGCCAGGGAGACTGCCTCGTCGCCATTCGCCGCCGAACCCACAACGTCGATGTCTGTAGTGCTGGCGAGCAGTTGCTGAAGGCCCGCACGCACCATGGCATGGTCATCGGCGATCACCACTCTGATCACGACGCTGGTACCTCCAGTCGCACGGTGGCGCCATCGCCGGGCAAAGCCCTGACCGTCAAGGTGCCGCCGGCTTCGCGGGCCAGGTCACGCAGGCCACGCAGGCCAAAACTGTCAGGACTCGGTGACGCGTCGACATTGAACCCGGCACCGTCGTCAGTCACGGTCAAGGTCGCCATTCGCCCCGCGGCGTCGACCCCCACCGTCACCTCCAGGTGATCCGGCCCGCCGTGCCGTACTGCGTTGCGGACGCATTCCTGCGCAGTACGCCAGATGAGTGCCGTCACGTCCGCGCCGAGTTCATCGGCGCCCGTCACGTCCAGGCGCACCTGCATCCCTGACTCTCGGGCGTTCGCGACGAGGTCTTGCAAGGCAGCTCCCAGCCCCACACCCTCGAGGTTTGGCGGGTAGATCTCGACCAACAGTGAACGAAGACCCAGCAAGCTCCGGCGTACTGCGGTGGCGAGGCGATCGAGGTCACGACGTAGCGCGCTTCGGTCAAGATCCGCGGTCGTCAAGGTATCCCTAGCCATTCCCGAGAGTGCAAAGGACGTTCCGGCCAAGTCTTGTACCACTCCGTCGTGCAGGTCGCGGGCAACACGGCGGCGCTCAGCGTCCGACGCCTCAGCGGCCATCACCAACAGGCGCTCGCGGTCGGCCGCTGCCGCGTCTGCCCGACGCGACAGCACCCAGACAAGGGGGGTCGTCAACAGCAGGAAGAGCAGCAGTCCCCCGACCGTCAGCGGACGGAAGAGCCGGTAGAGCTCATCGGCGCGCGCCTCCAGGTTGTTGTCAGAGAGGTAGAGCTCGAACAGCAGGGGCTCGCCGTTCGGTGCCTCGACTCGCGAGTAGACCTCCAGCACTCGACCCAGCTCCTGATCCAGGGTGTTCTCGGACTTACTGAGGTCAGACACTTCGGCATCAGAACCACCGCTGGCGAGGACATCCCCCTGGTCGGCGTCTAGGGGGAACATCTGGTCGATGAGGCGCGGCTCGTCGGAGTACACAATGCGACCGTTCGCGTCCCAGACTTTGACGCGGACCACTTCGCCTCGAAGTACCCGTGAACGCACCAACCGGTCGAACCGGTCGAGATCACCCGCCTGGGTATCGAGCAGACCTGACGACAGCGCTGGCTCGACGACCGTTTCGGCGAGCAGCGTGGTCGTCGAACGGGCGTCGTCGATGGCCTGCTCCTGGGCAAGACGTTCGCCCAGGACACCGGTGATCCATGCCAAGAAGACCGCGACCACGAGCCCCACGACGACGAACTGCACGACCGGCTGTTGCCAGACCGGTCGTGCAGCGCGAGAAGTCGTTCCTGTGCCCACGTGGGCGTCCTCCGTCCGTGGCGTTCTAGTAGCGGAGGCTACCTCGGCACACCTCTCCGGTCGCCGGGTTCTTCGCGCGCCATCCGATGCGATCGGTTCCCGAGAGGTCCACCATCAGGCGGCGTACGTCGAACGAACCACTCGGACCGCTCGTGGTCGCGGCGCCACGAGCGGACACCTGACCGTTGTGGCGCATCCGCCACTTCCAGGTCTGGCCGTTGACGTTGCTGTCAACCTCACCCTGGACCTCGATGCGGTTGTTCTCGGGGCTGGCCTTCAACTTCCAGTCGCTATTTCCTGCGCAACTTCCGCGTCGGATGACATCGGCGTCGTTGGCGAGAGCCGGCGTCGCGAGCCCGGCCAGAACCACTCCGGACAGAGCGACAGCGCCGATCTTCGCAATCGTGAACTTGGTGGTGTGCTGCATGGTGGCCTCCAGTGAGTCGAGAGCAGGTGCCTCGCGGTCGTGCGAACACCATCAGCGTCCATCAGGTCGAGGGCAGTCCACCATTGTCCGGTGGTCGTAGTACCTGATGGACGAACGCGACGAAACAAGATCTGGTGGGCTAGCCCGTCACCGGTACCGCAAGATCGTGGGCGATCCGGATCTCGTCGACGATGCGCCGCATGATGTCGTCGATCGTGTAGTCCTTTGGCGTGAAGATGGCCGCAACACCCAGCGACTTCAGAGCCGCGGCATCGGTGTCGGGGATGATGCCCCCCACGACCAAGGGGACGTCTGACATGCCAGCCTGTCGGATGCGGCTGAGCACCTCGGGGACGAGCTCCATGTGCGATCCGGACAGCACCGAGAGTCCGACGACGTGCACGTCTTCCTCGACGGCAGCGGCGGCGATCTGCTCTGGTGTCAGCCGAATCCCCTGGTACACCACCTCGAAGCCGGCGTCGCGAGCACGCACAGCGATCTGCTCCGCACCGTTGGAGTGGCCGTCAAGACCAGGTTTACCAACCAGGAACCGAAGGCGACCACCCAGTTCCTCGGCCGTCGCTGCAACGTACGAGCGAACCGCGTCGGCTGACGCCGACGTCCCGACCGAGGCCGTTTGAGCGGAAACACCGGTGGGTGCCCGGTACTCGCCGAAGACACCCCTTAGAGCCCCCGCCCACTCCCCTGTCGTGACGCCAGTCCTGGCGCAGGCCAGGCTCGCCAGCATCAGATTCTCTGCAGACGCGGCGTCTTGCGCGAGTTGCTCAAGCGCCTTCCGTGCAGCCTCCTCATCACGCTCGGACCGCCATTTCGCAAGTCGTTCGACAGCCTGCACCTCAACATCGGCCGCGACGGTCTCGACGGCGCCGCCAACATCGGCCAACAGCGGGTTGGGCTCGGTCGTCGTGAAGCGGTTGAGCCCAACGACGATGTCGTCGCCCGACTCGATCGCCTGACGACGGTCGGCCAGTGACTGCACCAACGCGGTCTTCATGTACCCCGACTCGACGGCGGCCAGGGCTCCACCCATCGCGTCGATCCGCCCTAGCTCTTCTCGAGCCCCGGCAACAAGCTCGTCAACCTTGGCTTCCACCACTGGCGATCCCTCAAACAGGTCTCCGTATTCCAGCAAATCTGATTCGAATGCCAGCACCTGCTGCATGCGCAGTGACCACTGCTGGTCCCACGGACGGGGCAAGCCAAGTGCCTCGTTCCAAGCCGGCAGCTGAATCGCCCGGGCTCGAGCATCCTTCGACAGCGTTACCGCGAGCATCTCGAGCATGATGCGCGGCACGTTGTTCTCAGGCTGCGCCTCGGTCAGGCCAAGCGAGTTCACCTGGACGCCGTAGCGGAACCGGCGTTGCCTCGCGTCAGTGACGCCGTAGCGTTCGCTCGTGATCTCGTCCCACAGCTGAACGAAGGCGCGCATCTTGCACATCTCTTCGACGAAGCGGACGCCGGCGTTGACGAAGAAGGAGATCCGCTGCACGACTGCACCGAAGTGCTCGGGTGGCACCTGTCCCGAGTCGCGAACAGCGTCCAGCACGGCGATCGCCGTACTCAACGAGAACGCCAGCTCTTGTACAGGCGTGGCCCCGGCCTCTTGCAGGTGGTAGCTGCAGATGTTCGTTGGGTTCCACTGCGGGACGTTGGCCACCGTGTACGCCACCATGTCGGTAATCAAGCGCAACGAAGGGCCGGGAGGAAAGACGTACGTTCCCCGCGAGAGGTACTCCTTGATGATGTCGTTCTGGGTGGTCCCCTGAAGGTGCGCAGGATCAACGCCTTGTTCTTCTGCAGCGGCGATGTAGAGCGAAAGCAGCCACATGGCCGTGGCGTTGATCGTCATCGACGTATTCATCGCGTCAAGGGGGATGCCGTCCACGAGCGCGCGCATGTCGCCGAGATGCGTCACCGGGACGCCTACCTTGCCCACCTCGCCCCGCGCCAACTCATCATCTGGGTCGTAACCCGTCTGAGTGGGCAGATCGAAAGCGATCGACAGCCCGGTCTGACCTTTGGCGAGGTTCTTACGAAAAAGCGCGTTCGATGCGGCGGCCGACGAGTGGCCGGCATACGTGCGCATCACCCACGGGTGGGGTGTGCTTCGAGTCGTATTCGATGGGTCGGTCGCCATCCAAGCCTCCGTGAGGTCCCGGTGGAAATGAGGTAGAGCCTAGCCAAGGCTAGCCGACCTGTGCGTTCGCCCGATCGAGGTTCAGAACTCGGTGCAGACGCGTGACCGCGAGAATGCGAAGCATTCGCGGCTGTGGGTCGCAGAGCACCAGACGAACCCCACGCTGTCGGGCCCGACGATGTGCGGAGACTAGAACTCCAAGACCAGCCACATCCAGACTGTCAACCGCCGAGGCATCAACGGTGAGGTCGCCTTGGTGAACGGAGTCGAGCGCCACCTGCAAGGCATAGCGAACGTCTCCGGACGTCGTGGCGTCCACGCGAGACGGCAGCGAAACGTCATACGGGTGCATATATACCCTCCGTACTCGGGTCGCCCGACGCCCAACGCGTGTAGCGGTGGGAGGGAAGTCGCCAGCAAACTCCAAGTGGCCGCACGTTAGCGCCGGATACCGCTGGACCGGTTGAGACACGCCGCGCTGTCACAGAGTCGACATGCATCTGGCCTCAGTAGACGTAGAAGCCCTGGCCGCTCTTGCGTCCCAATGTCCCCTCGGCGACCATGGCTCGGAGTAGGTCCGGAGCCGCGAAGGTGTCACCGGGCGTCTCGGTCGCGATGTTGTCGGCTGCATTGACCATGACGTCGATGCCCACCAGATCCATGGTCTCCAGCGGCCCCATCGGATGTCCGAATCCGAGCCGACAAGCGACGTCGACATCTTCAGCTGTGGCCACTCCACTCTCGACCAGACGGGCCGCCTCCACCGATAGTGCGGTGATCAGACGAGTGGTCACGAACCCAGCGACATCGCGGTTCACGACGACACACGTCTTACCGAGTCGTTCGGCAAAGATGCGCGCCGCGGTCAATGTCTCGTCGCTGGTGTGCTCGCCCCTCACCAGTTCGCAGAGTGCCATCATCGGCACGGGCGAGAAGAAGTGCGTGCCCACCACCTGACCCGGACGGCGGGTCGCAGCCGCGATCTGGGTGATCGGCAGGGCCGACGTGTTGGTCGCCAGAATGGCCCCTGGCGGCAGCACATCATCGAGCGCACGGAAGACGTCCTGTTTGACATCGATCTGCTCAAAGACCGCCTCGACAGCCAGCGTCACATCGACGAACGTCTCCAGCGACCTGGTCGGAGTGATGCGATCGAGAACCTCCTCCGGGGTATCGGTCAACAAGCCCTTCGCGGCGAGCCGCTGCACCGACGCAGCCGCACCGCTCAGCGCCCTCGCGAGGGATGCCTCGCTAACGTCGAACAGCCGGACACGGTAGCCAGCCTGGGCAGCGACCTGAGCGATGCCGGCCCCCATCAGTCCAGCCCCCACGACACCCACAACATCCACGCCCTCTGCCATCCCTGCTCCTCATCTACGACATCTGCTTGCAGGTTACGGCTTACCCATCGCCGGGTGGCGCTGCCGGCGTGTGCGGCGCACAATCGGGGTATGCCAACCTGGGGAAGTTACTCCTACGCGTATGGCCCCTTCGTGGTCCTCGTCGCGCTCGGGATCCTCATGCTGGTGCTCCGGTGGGCGTTCGGACGCGGTTCGTCGGTCGTCGAACGCCCGCCAGAACGGGGTAACCCCGACCAATACGGTCTGCTCGACGCCATCGCGTCCCCAACGACCTACATTGAGGCCGAGATCCTGCGCCAGCGACTTGAGGCGGGAGGGATCAAGGCAACTGTGGCCATGACCAACGATGGCCCACGCGTGATGGTGTGGCCCGGCGACCGTCTTCGTGCCAAGTCGATCGTGCGCGAAGTCGCCTGACGAAGCGCGCTGGCGGGGCCGCTAGCGAATCGCGTAGTGCTGGTACGTCATTCCGTTGTCGAATCGTCTGACACTCAGCAGGTCGAGATCGAGGCGTGGCATACCGGGCAACCGGCTAGCGAGGTAGTGCGTCCCCGAACCCACGACCACCGGTGCCAGGAAGATCTGGATCTCATCAACAAGGCCAGCGGCGAGCGCATGCGAGGCGATCTCGGGGCCGCCAATGCTGAGGTCGGATGCCGTCGCCTGCTTCAGCCGAGCAACCTCGGCTACGTCGAAGGTACGCACGAGCCGGGTGCGTGCCGTGTCGACGTCGGAAAGCGTCGTCGAGTAGACCACTTTGGTGGCCGCCGCCCAGACCGCCGCGTAGTCGCGGAACACCGCCGGCTCTTGGTCCAGGTCTGGCGGGGCTTCCCAGAACCGCATTGTCTCGTACATGCGGCGCCCATAGAGGTAGGTGCCGACCGATCGTTCGAGGTCGTTGATGAACGCATGCACCTGATCATCAGGCATCGCCCAGTCAAATGACCCCTCGTCGTCGCACACGAACCCGTCAACCGAGGCGATGACCGAATACCTCAGCTTGCCCATGCGTCACTTCCATCCCTTCGACGGTTCGGCGGTCAGTCAAAAACCACGTCGGGGTCTGGCTCGCGCACCACGACAGCGCCTAGGGAGCAGAGCTGCTCGTCGAAGTTTGGATACCCACGGTCGATGTGATGGATCGCGTTGACGAGAGTCTCGCCCTCGGCCACTAGCCCGGCAATGACGAGACCGGCGCCGGCCCGAATGTCGGGGGTAGTCACGGGTGCGCCAGAAAGCAGTGGGCGCCCTCGCACGACGGCATGGTGGCCATCGGTCCGGATGTCGGCACCGAGGCGGGCCAGCTCGTTGACGAACGAGAAGCGCGACTCGTAGACGTTCTCGGTGACCATGGCCGTTCCCGATGCGATGGCATTCAGCGCCAGCGCCATGGGAAGCAGGTCGGTGGGAAACCCTGGGTAGGGCAAGGTAACGGAGTCGACAGCAGTCGGGCGCCGATCCATGGCGACGCGGAAACCGTCGGCCGTACGGTCAACGGTGGCACCTGCCGTGACCAGTTTGTCCAGTGCAATCTCGAGGTGAGCTGGATCTGCGTTGCGAACGGTGACATCGCCCAGTGTCATGGTGGCCGCCATCGCCCACGTTCCGGCGACGATCCGGTCAGCCACCGTCGTGTGGCTCACCGGCCTCAGCACATCTACGCCGTAAATCACCAGCGTCGAAGTACCCGCGCCTTCAATCTGTGCACCCATGTTCTGCAGCATCTCGCAGAGGTCAACGATTTCAGGCTCGCGCGCGGCGTTGTCGATCTCGGTGCGACCATCGGCCAGAACCGCCGCCATCAGCAGGTTCTCGGTGGCACCGACGCTCGGAAAGTCGAGCCAAATCGTTGCACCGGTAAGGCGCTTAGCCTTGGCAACGATGAAACCGTGCTCGTTCTCGATGGTCGCGCCCATCTTGAGCAGCCCGGCGATGTGGAAGTCGAGCGGCCGTGAGCCGATGGCGTCGCCGCCTGGCAGCGCGACGTCAGCCTCGCCGGTACGCGCCAACAGCGGACCGAGCACGGCGATCGAGGCACGCATGCGGCGCACGAGGTCGTAGTCAGCACGATGATGAATGTGCTCGGGGACGTCGATGGTGACGGTCGCCGCCGTACGGTCGCGCTGTACATCACAGCCAAGCCGGCGAAGAAGTTCAGACATGATCGCGACGTCGAGGATGTCGGGCACCTCGCGGAGGGTCGTCACTCCCTGGGCCAGCAGCGCGGCAGCCATGAGCTTCAGGGCAGAGTTCTTGGCACCGGTGACACGCACCTCGCCGACCAGGCGTGCTCCGCCGGTGACACGGAATCGCTGCGGGTTGACGTGAGCAGCGTTGGCGGTTTCCACGCGCCTATCGTAGGCGGTCCCCCTAGGCTGGCCATCATGGTCAACCTCACACGCATCTATACCCGTACCGGCGACGACGGAACCACCGCGCTGGGTGATATGAGTCGAGTCAGCAAGAATGACCTCCGTCTGGTCGCCTACGCAGACGTCGACGAAGCTAACTCATCTATCGGTGTGGTCGTGGCCTCCCCTGGCCTCGACGCCGCACTTGCCGCATTGCTCACGCGGATCCAGAACGACCTCTTCGACGTCGGCGCCGACCTCTGTACGCCGGTGGTCGAGAACCCTGAGTATCCCCCGCTGCGCGTCGAGCAGGAGTACGTCGACCGCCTCGAGTCAGCCTGTGACCAGTACAACGAGCTGCTCGAGCCGTTGCGCTCGTTCGTTCTGCCTGGGGGGACGATCGCTGCGGCGCACCTGCATGTGGCCAGGACCATCGTGCGCCGAGCCGAGCGCAGCACCTGGGCCGCGCTCGCCGATCACGGTGACGAAATGAGCCACCTCACCGCGACCTACCTCAACCGGCTGAGCGACCTGCTCTTCATCCTCAGCCGAGTGGCCAACATCTCTGACCACGGCGGCCCGGGCGACCTGCTGTGGAAGCCGGGTGGCGAACGCTGAACGAGACACCTGACGCCGAGTGTCATGCTGGGTGACGCCGGAGCAAGCCGAGTCGTGCCCCATGG
>JBDTTS010000055.1:0-10680 GCA_039930525.1 Actinomycetes bacterium
CGAGAAGGCAGCCCCCAAGGCGGACGAGAAGCCTGAGGCCAAGGCGGACGAGAAGGCAGCCCCCAAGGCGGACGAGAAGCCTGAGGCCAAGGCGGACGAGAAGCCTGAGGCCAAGGCGGACGAGCCTGCCGATGATGCTGGCAAGGACGCGAGCGAAAGCTCGGCCGACGCATGATCGAGCAGGCCTTGGACCACCTTGTTCGTGGCATCGTCGACAATCCGGATGACGTTCAGGTGCAGTTGCGTGAGCAACGTCGTGGTGGCCGTCTGTACGAAGTCAGGGTGCACCCTGATGACCTCGGACGCGTGATCGGTCGGGGCGGGCGCACGGCATCGTCGGTGCGTACGGTCGCCGACGCTCTCGCCAAGCGGCGGGTGCGGGTCGACTTCATGGACTCGGCGGGATCTCGCTGACTTTGCTGACTCTGCTGACCTTGCTGCTCCGGGGACACTGAGCGCGTGCGGGTTGTCGTTGCCAGGATCGGGCGCCCCCACGGCGTCCGGGGCGATGTCACCGTCGAGACGAGAACTGACGAACCTGATCAGCGACTTGCAAGTGGCGCAGTGCTGGCCACCGACAACACCAGGTACCCGACCTTGACCGTAGAAACGAGCAGGTGGCACAGCGGACGGCTTCTGCTTCACTTTCAAGAGGTGACTGGCCGCACAGAGGTCGAAGCGCTGCGGGGCACCTTGCTGTCGGTTGATGTCGATCCCGACGAGCGTCCCGCCGACCCTGAGGAGTTCTACGACCATCAGTTGGTGGGGCTCAACGTTGTGACGACGGCTGGCATCCCGGTCGGAATCGTGAACGACGTGGTGCATGGCGCACAAGACCTGTTGATCGTCGCCAGACCGAAAGGTGGCTCAGTCATGATTCCTTTTGTCGCCGCGATTGTCCCCGAGGTCGATCTGGAAGCCGGACGTGTCGTGGTTGACCCTCCGGATGGGCTGCTCGATCTGACGGACGAGTGACCCATATGCACCTCGACGTCGTCACAATCTTTCCGCGCTACTTCGAGGTGCTCGATCTCTCGCTGATCGGCAAGGCGCAGCGAGACGGCCGACTCGATGTCGCGATCCACGATCTGCGCGAGTACACGCACGACCGTCACCGCACGGTCGACGACACTCCGTATGGGGGCGGGCCAGGGATGCTCATGAAGCCCGAGCCCTGGGGCGCTGCCCTGGATAACGTGCGCGGTTCACGTTCGGGCCCGGATCCGCTGCTGGTCGTTCCAAGCCCGGCTGGCGAGCGGTTTTCCCACGAGATGGCGCGTGAGCTGGCCGACGAGCAGTGGCTGGTGGTGGCCTGTGGCAGGTATGAGGGGATCGACGCACGCGTGACTGAAGACGCAGGCGACCGCTTCAGGGTGCGTGAGGTCTCTCTCGGCGACTACGTTTTGAACGGGGGCGAGGTCGCGGCGCTTGCGATCATCGAAGCCGTCGGTCGCTTGCTGCCAGGAGTCGTCGGCAACGACGACTCGCTGACCGAGGAGTCCCACGTCGACGGGTTGCTCGAGGGCCCTGCCTACACCAAGCCGGCCTCTTGGCGAGGGCGCGACGTGCCCCCCGTGCTGCTGTCAGGCCATCACGAGGTGATCGCTAGGGCCCGTCGCGATGCCTCGCTCAGGCGAACCGCGCAGGTGCGCCCCGATCTGATCGCCGCTCTGCATCCCGCCAAACTCGACGACAACGACCTCGCGATCCTGGCTGAGAGTGGTTGGACCCTGCTGGACGGTCGATTTCAGGCGATCCCTTCGTCTGTGGCAGACTAGGCGAGCCGTTCGTCGCGTGTCGTTCCTGCCACAGGGGGCACACCGCGCCGTAGGCGTTCCGTACATCCCGTGATGCGCACGGCGTCCTGCCGTCGCTGACCCACGCTCGGCTGACCTGTGGCAGCCGCAGGAGAGCCCATGCACACGCTAGATGCCCTTGACGCTGCCTCACTCCGTGACGACGTTCCCGAGTTCAGGTCCGGAGACACGCTCAAGGTTCACGTGCGGGTTATCGAAGGCAACAAGAGCCGTGTGCAGATCTTCCAGGGTGTTGTTATCCGGCGATCTGGTGGCGGTGTTCGCGAGACGTTTACGGTGCGCAAGGTGAGCTACGGCGTCGGCGTCGAGCGCACGTTCCCCGTGCACTCTCCTGTCATCGAGCAGATCGAGGTCGTCAGCCGGGGCGCGGTTCGTCGGGCAAAGCTGTACTACCTGCGCGACCTCCGAGGAAAGGCCGCCAAGATCAAGGAGCGCCGCGAGACGTCGTCGGCCAAGTGACGGCGCACTCTGCACCGCCCCCCGCTTCTGCAGACGAAGCTGCTCCCGTGACCAAGGAGCGCAAGTCGTCATTCTGGCGTGAACTACCCATCTTGGTAGTGATCGCGCTCGTTCTCGCTTTTCTGCTCAAGACGTTTCTGATCCAGGCCTTCTTCATCCCCTCGGGTTCCATGGAGAACACGCTGCAGGTGGGTGACCGGGTCATGGTCAACAAGCTCGCCTACACCCTCGGTGACATCGAGCGCGGCGACGTCATCGTCTTCAACGGTGTCGACTCGTGGGATCCTGAAATCCCCGTAGCAGCCACCGAAAATCCGATCTCGGACGCCCTCAAGTCTGTTGCAGGTGCCTTCGGGTTCGCCAGCGCCAGCGAAAAG
Source organism: Actinomycetes bacterium (assembly GCA_039930525.1). Taxonomy (GTDB): domain Bacteria; phylum Actinomycetota; class Actinomycetes; order JAHEKZ01; family JAHEKZ01; genus JAHEKZ01. The sequence continues at coordinate 2,654 of JBDTTS010000055.1, forward strand.
GACTACATCAAGCGGGTCATCGGCCTACCTGGAGACCGGGTGAAGTGTTGCGACAAAGAGGGTCGGATCACGGTCAACGGTGTGCCGATCGACGAGCCCTACATATTTGAGGGCAACAAGCCGTCGAACGACCCGTTCGACGTCCGCGTCCCAGAAGGCCGACTGTGGGTGATGGGGGACCATCGCGCGGCGTCATCGGACTCACGCGCGCACATCGGTGATCCCGGTGGCGGTTCGATTCCCATCGACAGCGTGGTCGGACGGGCCTTCATCATCATCTGGCCCTTCACCGATACCGGGTTCATGACCAGACCTGACACCATCGACAACGACGCCATTGATGCGGCTCAGTCCAATGAGCCCCTCGAGACGGAATCAAGCAACCAATAGCAAGTGCTCAGGGGCTCTAAGGTGTGGGGGGTCCCCTCGCCGGGACACACTCGGGAGAACTCATGACGCAATCTGGCACCCACGGCGCCCCAAGCAATCGGCGTCGCAGGCATTGGCTCGTCGAGGTCCTTCTGGTCGTCGTCGTCGCCCTGGCTGTTTCGGCGTTCGTCCGGGCGTTCGTTGCCCAGGCCTACTACATCCCCTCCGGCTCCATGGAGCAGACGCTTCAGCAGGACGACTGGATCGTTGTCAGCAAGCTCAGCAGCCGGTTCGGCGCCGTCGATCGGGGAGACGTCGTGGTGTTCGCTGACCCCGGCGCCTGGTTGCCCGACGCTCAGGCGTCGACCAATCCCGTGCGCCGCGCGCTGGAGTTCGTGGGGGTGGCGCCGAAGTCTTCAGAAGGCGACCTGGTGAAGCGCGTTATCGGCATCGGTGGCGACTCGGTGGCGTGCTGTGACCCCCAGGGGCGGATGAGAGTAAATGGCACCGCGATCGATGAGCCCTACCTGTATCCCGGAAACGACCCGGGTGATGCCCCTCTGGGATGCGCGGGCGAGTTCGAGATCGCCGTACCCGCCGGCTACCTGTGGGTCATGGGAGACCATCGAGCAGTCTCTGAGGACTCCCGCTGTCAGAAGGAATTGCAGGGGTTCGTCCCGCTCGACAAGGTTCAAGGGCGCACGGTCGCGGTGGTCTGGCCGATCGACAGGTGGGCGCTGGTTGGTCGCTCGTCCGCCTTCGACGACGCTTCATAGCGCCGTTTCCGCTCGCTAAGGTGAACTCGTGGCTTCCGTCCGTCGATCGTCGGCCCGCATGGTGATCGTTGATGCTGAAGAGCGCATCCTGCTGCTTCGTGGTGGCGATCCGCAGCGGCCGGGCCCGGCGGTGTGGCACACGCCGGGGGGCGGCATCGACCCTGGAGAGACGCCCGAGCACGCAGCACTGCGTGAAGTCGCCGAAGAGATCGGCCTCGAACTCAAGGTGACCGGTCCACTGGTGTGGACGCGGCGGTTCGAGTTCTCGTTCGACGGCGTGGGGTACGACCAGGACGAGGTCTTCTACTTCTCGCGGGTCCACCGACATGACGTCGACTGTTCACGCCAGACACCGCTTGAGCGACGATATCTGTCAGGGCACCGTTGGTTCTCGGTCACCGAACTCGAGGGTTTCGACGAACTTGTGGCACCTCCTGACCTTGCCGAGCAGCTGGGACGCCTACTTCGTGACGGTCCACCGGCTCGACCGGTGGCGGTCGGCCCGGCGGTCATGCCATGACGCGACCACGTCCCTCGCTGCGACGCGAGAAGTCACTTCTGCGCGCCGGAGGCCGGTTCGTCGCCGGTTGCGACGAGGTGGGTCGAGGGGCACTGGCGGGGCCGGTCTCGGTGGGCATGGTCGTGGTCGATGCGTCGGCGGGACGCGTGCCGACCGGACTCGCCGATAGCAAACTGCTGACAGCGAGTCGTCGCGATGCACTGGTGCCGGTGATCCGTAGGTGGTGCCTGGCGAGCGCGGTGGGGCACGCATCACCGCAAGAGGTCGATGAATGGGGGCTGACCCAAGCCCTCCGCCTGGCGGGGCTCCGTGCCATGGTCTCGCTCGACATCGATCCGGACATCGTGCTGCTCGACGGGTCCTTCGACTGGTTGACGCCACCGCCGCTCGAGAGCGAGCGAGCCGACCCCGGCCTGTGGTCACTCGATCCTGATGAGGGTCCCGCAGTCCCGCCCTACCCAAGCCTCGCCGTGCCGCCGATCGTCACCCAGATCAAAGCCGATCTGACGTGCGCCTCGGTGGCGGCGGCCAGCGTGCTTGCTAAGACGACACGCGACGCCATGATGATCGAGCTTTCGACCGCACATCCGCACTTCGGGTGGCATGAGAACAAGGGGTACTCCTCCGATCAGCATCGCGACGAGTTGCGCGCACACGGTCCGTGCGATCAACACCGGCGCAGCTGGCGTCTCGGAACAGTTGACGTGAGCGAGAACGCAGCTGCCGATTGCGAGAATGTGGCGACCAGCAGTTGACCGTGCGTCGCGCTCCCTAGCCAGGTGCATCGCGGCCTGCCAGACTCTCGGGCATGGCACCCATCGGAACCCTGGTGTGGACCGCGGTCGATTGCCGAGACCCGCGCACTCTCGCCGCGTTCTACTCCACGATCACCGGCTGGCCGATCGACGAGCAAAGCTCTGACGCTGAGTGGGTCACCCTGGCGAGTGGTGGGGGACCAACGTTGGGCTTTCAACGAGTCGTGGACTACCGCCCCCCAGAGTGGCCGGGCCAGGAGCACCCGCAACAGGAGCATCTCGACTTTCAGGTCGACGACCTCGACGAGGGTGAGGTCGCCGTACTGCAGATCGGTGCGCGTAAACATGACACACAGCCGGGTACCGATTTCCGTGTCTACCTCGACCCGGAGGACCATCCGTTTTGCCTGATCCTCGAGGGTGGTTAGGCGCGCCTGCTCGCGTACTCCTTGAACGCGTCGGCGACTTCCGCCGAATGGCGACGCGCCCCGGTCTGTAGATACTCCATCGCGCGGAGTGCGCCATCGTGGGCGTCGGTGCTCGAGCCAGCAACTGCGTCTTCGACGACACGGCAGAAGTAGTCGTGCTGATGACCGTCGACGAACGTGTAATGCACGCAGACGTCGGTGTGGCCACCGATCAGGATCAGCGTCTTTGCGCCGAGCCCTTTCAGCAGGATCTCGAGCTCCGTCCCGAAGAAGCACGAGTACCGGCGCTTGCGAATGACGTAGTCGTCAGGACGAACGTCGAGGGCTTCGGCGATGTCGGTTTCGGGATCTCCCTCGAGGAGGTGGATGTCTTCTGCCCCGTCCAGCTCGCGACCGAAATCAATCAGGTCGCGGCGATGGGCCTCTTGGAAGAAGACGACGGGGACGCCGCACTCCCGTGCCTTGGCGATCAGGGCTGGCGCTCGATCCATGGCCTTCTGGTAGCCGGACATGAAGGGGATTGCCGACTCATCGCCGTCCACCGAGTCGCCCCCCTGGATATCAACGACGATCAGCACAGGCCGGCCCTCAATGAGCTCGCGGTGAGTTGTACTCATGGTGCTCCTCCGGGAGACGGATTCTCGTGCGCGGCATAAGGGTTTGGTTGGCCGCTGTTGGCGACCGACCCGAGCGTATTGTCCCAGCATGGATGAGGCGCGTACAGACGTCGAGGCAGTTCAGGCAGCCGTGCAGGAGTACGTCCAGGCGTGCGCGAGGGCCGACCCTGACGCGTTGCGTGGGGCTTTGCATCCAGCCTGGACCATGTACGGCATCGACTCCTTGGCCGTCGACGTCGGGACGGGTGTTGAAGACTTTGTCGAGTGGGTCGGCCAGCAGCGGCCTCCGGATGGCTACCGGGCGAGCATCGCGCAGGTCGACATCGCCGGAGACGCAGCCGTAGCAACCTTGCGCGAGGAGAACTACTACGGCGTCGACTACACGATCTTCTTCACGCTGGTCCGTTACGACGGTGTCTGGCAGATCACGACGAAGACTCACAGCCAGATTCCCCCAGTCGCCCCGCGCACCTAAAGGAGCGAACGACACTCTCGATGTCGAGGGGCGTGGCGCACGCGCCGCTGCGCTGTCCACAGGGGTTCTTCCTCGCAGTTCTCCCCAGGTCGGGGCTGTCTGGCGCAATGGACCGACGCTCATGACCACTCTCCCTTCAGGAGGTGGTGCCGATGCGCGCCAAAGATGTTCGGGGCCGGCTCGGGGAAGACCTCGCAGCGGCGCACCTGATTGCGCAAGGGCTGATCGTGCTCGACCGTAACTGGCGGTGTGCGGTCGGAGAGGTCGACATCGTGGCCAGAGAGGGTGATGCCCTCGTGATCTGCGAGGTCAAGACTCGCAGCAGTCGGCGCTTTGGCAGTCCACTCGAGGCGGTGACGCCGAGCAAGGCAGCTCGGCTTAAGAGGTTGGCGGCGTGCTGGGTGCGTGCGCATCACGTTCGTCCGCAGCAGATCCGGATCGACCTGGTCGGCATCGTCCTCGGTCATAGCGAACCCGAGATCGAACATGTCCGGGGCGCCGTCGGATGAGCACCGCGAGCGCGTACACCGTGACGCTGACCGGTGTTCAGGGCACCATCGTGCGCGTCGAAGTCGACGCCAGCCCTGGCGTGCCAGGGCTCACACTGGTTGGGCTCCCAGATCCTGCCGTGAGAGAGGCGCGCGACCGGGTGCGCGCAGCGATCACGAACAGTGGCGGGCAATGGAAGGCATGCAAGGTCACAGCAAGCCTCTCGCCGGCCTCCGTCCGCAAACGGGGGAGCGGCATGGACCTGGCCCTTGCCTGTGCCTGCCTGGCGGCGTTCGACGCCGTGCCGACTGGCGCCACCGAACAATGGGTGCTGATCGCCGAGCTGGGGCTGGACGGCGCGGTGCGGCCGGTCAACGGGGTCTTGCCCATGGTGTTGGCCGCAGTGGAAGCCGGTCACCGGCACCTTGTGGTGGCCGAGTCGTCAGGCGGAGAGGCAGCTCTGGTGCCGGGAGCTGAGGTGGCCATCGCCTCCAGCCTCGGTGAAGTGGTGGGCGTTCTACGAGGGGATCGGGAACCGCGGTGGGCCGAGGCCGTCACCCCTGACCTCGCCCCTCCTGACGGGCCGGATCTTCGCGAAGTACATGGGCAGGCCACGCCACGACTCGCCGTCGAGGTGGCCGCTGCTGGCGGTCATCACCTCTTGCTGCACGGTGCTCCCGGTGCGGGCAAGAGCCTGCTGGCAGAACGGCTCCCCACGCTGCTCCCGCCGCTCACTGAACGCCAGGTGCTGGAAGTGACGGCAGTGCACTCGGTCGCCGGTGCGTTGCGACCGGAGCGCCCGATGGTGGTGCGGCCCCCCTTTCAATCGCCGCACCACACCGCGTCCGCGGCCGCTCTAGTGGGTGGTGGCGTCGGAGTCGCCCGCCCCGGCGCAGCCAGCCTCGCGCACCGAGGCGTGCTCTTCCTCGATGAAGCTCCTGAGTTCAGTCGCGTGGTGCTCGACACCCTGCGGCAACCCATGGAGCGGGGTCAGATCGAGCTGGCCCGGGGCGATGCCACGGTGACCTACCCCGCGCGTTTTCAATTGGTGCTTGCCGCGAATCCGTGTCCCTGTGGGCGAGGTGGTGGACGGGCGCTCGACTGCTCCTGCACGCCTGACCAGAAGCGGCGCTATGCGGCGAAACTGAGTGGCCCGCTCCTCGACCGCGTCGATCTTCAGGTGCCGGTACTGCCGATCACCAGAGCCGAGCTGGTCGAGGGGCTCGGCGGCGAGTCGAGCGCGGTCGTGCGCGAACGGGTCCTCATGGCCAGGGATCGAGCAAGCCGGCGTTTCGATGGCTATCCCTGGTCAACGAATGCTGAGGTGCCGGGCGAGGCGCTGCGGTCGATTCACCCGGTCGAGCAGGCCGGAAGCCACCTGGTCTTTGACGAGGTGGGGTTCGGTCGGCTGACCGCGCGCGGGGTCGACAGGGTCCTGCGGGTGGCGTGGACTCTCGCCGATCTTGGTGGGGTCGATCAGCCAGGAGCTGCAGAGGTCTCAGCAGCTGTGGTCCTTCGTGGCGGGGGTCTGCCGTGGGCGGCCTGAGCGACGAGCGCGCGGCGCGGATGCGGCTGTCTCAGCTCGCCGAGCCCGGCGATCAGCGGCTCGGCCGGCAGCTGGCCGAATGCCCCGCTCCGTCGATTGTGGAGCGGATCGAGGCGAACGACCGGACGCTGCCCGGTGTCGAGCACTACCGGTCTCGGTTGCTCGTCCCACCGGTGAGCCTTGACGATCCCTGGGCAGAGCGAGGCGGTCGCTATCTGATTCCTGGTGATGGAGAGTGGCCGACCCAACTGGAAGCGCTCGGCCCGGCCGCCCCATGGGGGCTCTTCGTCGTGGGGTCCGAACTGCGAGTGGCGGCGGTGCGATCGGTGTCCGTCGTGGGGGCGAGGGCTGCCAGCCAGTACGGACTGCATGTGGCCAGCGACCTCGCGAGCGACCTCGCCACCCGGGGATGGGCGGTCGTGTCAGGCGGTGCGTACGGCATTGATGCCGCGGCGCACCGAGGTGCTTTGGCCGTGCGGGGCACGACCATCGCCGCCCTTGCATTCGGAGTTGATGTCGCCTACCCACGGGGTAACGCGTCGCTCTTCGCTCGGCTGCGAGACGAGGGCGGTGTCCTGGTCTCGGAGTTCCCGCCTGGTGCCACACCTACGAAGCCGCGCTTCCTGATGCGCAATCGGGTCATTGCCGCGCTCACCAGGGGGACGGTCGTGGTCGAGGCAGCAGCTCGCTCTGGCGCGCTGAACACCGCGGCCGTCGCGCGACGTCTGGGGCGTCCGGTGCTTGTCGTGCCGGGTCCGATCACCTCACCGCAGTCGGTCGGCTGCCATCGCTTGGCTCGTGGTGATGATCCGGCTCGTATCGTGACCGATGCATCAGAAGTCATCGAAGAAGTCGGCATGATCGGTGAGCTCGCCCCCGTCCAAGAGCCACTGCTGCGCGTCCGTGACGCCCTCGATCCCACGTCGCTCCGCGTCCTTGAGGCGATGCCCAATGAGTCGGCGATCACAGTGGGTGAGCTCTCGGTGGCATCGGGCATTGACATCGTGGCCACTGGTGGCGTGCTACTGCGAATGGCGGCGACGGGGCTCGTCCGTGAGGCAGCTGCCGGATTCGTCCGAGTTCCGGGGGCTGCGGACACGGTGCTGCGGCGGTCGCGGTGAACGCCCAGAGCTGCTCCGGCGCGGGGGCTTGCCTCTCTGGCGTCACTCGCGCACGGTGGCACGGTGTCCGACCATTCGTCAGCCGCGCGGCCGGTGCCGACTGCGGCGCTGGCTGCCGACCTCACGTCAGACCTGGTGGCGTTCGAACGGCACCTGAGATCTGAAAGAGGACTGTCGCCTCGGTCCGTTCGCGCGTACGTCGCCGACGTGGGCAGCCTGCTGGAGCACGTGCAAAGACGCGGACGCTACAACGTCGGCGCGATTGGCCTCTCCGACCTGCGGAGCTGGCTGGCTCTGCAGCAGACCACCGGCCGAGCTCGCAGCACCATTGCACGAAAGGCCTCAGCGGCTCGCACCTTCACCCGCTGGGCGGAACGAAGTGGGCGGGCCCCTGGCGACGCGGCCGCGCGGTTGGCTCGTCCCAAGGCGCACCGAACATTGCCGCAGGTACTCGGTGCCGGCCAGGTGACTGATCTGCTGGACGGCGCGGTCGCCCGCGCTCAGGTCGCCGACGACCCAGTGGCGGTCAGGGACGTCGCCATCTTGGAACTGCTCTACGCCACCGGTATCCGGGTCAGCGAGCTATGCGGGCTCGATGTCGACGATGTCGATGATGAGCGACGTACTGTTCGGGTGTTTGGCAAGGGGGCCAAGGAACGCACTGTGCCCTTCGGCGTGCCTGCCGAGAAGGCGCTCAGTGTTTGGCGAATGGGGCGGCGGGCGGAGCTGGTTTTGGCTGACAGCGGCCCGGCGCTGTTCCTCGGACGGAGGGGGCGTCGAATCGACCAACGGGCTGTTCGTACCCTGGTACACGAACACCTGGCAACGGTCGAGAACGCACCCGATCTCGGTCCGCATGGTCTGCGGCACACCGCAGCCACGCACCTGCTTGAGGGCGGCGCCGACCTGCGCTCCGTCCAAGAGCTGTTGG
>JBDTTS010000056.1:0-10669 GCA_039930525.1 Actinomycetes bacterium
ACTGCCGCCTGGCAACTTTGGGGGCGATCCAGGGTCACGCCGAGCCTCGTACACCAGGACCGAAACAGCCGCGGCAAGCTCGGCTGGCGTCAAACCGCGCCAGAGGCCGAGGCGTAGCGCTTCGGACGCCACGAGGTCCATCTCGGTGTAAAGCCTGGTCAACCGTTCACCATCTGCGGTGACGGTGTCGCCGTCGAGGTAGCCGATCTCGTCAAGCAGTGCGACGACACGATCAAAGGTTCTCGCGATGCTGCCGGTTCGATCGTTGACCCGCCGTTGCAGTGCTTGGGTTTCGCGATGCAGACGGTGCCACCGTTCCGCCCAGCGAGCGTGGTCTTCGCGTTCGCCGCACGAGTGACACGGGTGTGACCGCAGCTGGGTACGAAGCGCCGACAGCATCTCGTCCTCACCGGCTCCACTTCGCCGTGACCGTGATCGGGCCGGTGGCTGCATCTCGCGCAGACGGGTGGCGAGCGTCTTTCGAGCCTGGGTGTCGCGCGATCGAAACCCTTTAGGCATCTGGAGCTGGTCAAAAGCAAAAGGCGGGTCGACGAAGTCGCTCGCCGCGAACTTGCGCACCTGACGATCTTCGGTCAGTACCACCGGGCGGGCTGTTTCGAAGCCGCTCTGTCGGCCCTTCTCGATCACGACGCCGATCCGGTTGCCCTTGCGTCCACCACCGGGCAGTCGGATCACGTCACCAAGATCAAGACCTTCGAGGGCTTTGGCCACCTCTGCTCGGCGACCGGCGGTGTCATCGCGGGCCAGCTGCTTTTCGCGATCGGACAATCCGCGGCGGATCGATGAGTACTCAGCGAAGTCGCCAAGGTGGCATTCCATGGCCTCTGCGTAGCCATCGAGCGCCTCCTCGTTCTTGCGCAGCTGGCGGGCCAGGCCGACGACTGCGCGGTCGGCCTGAAACTGGGCGAATGAGGTCTCGAGCACCTCGCGCGCCGTGTGCCGGCCCATCTGACGGACCAGGTTCACAGCCATGTTGTAGGTCGGGCTGAACGAGGACCGCAGAGGATAGGTGCGGGTGGAGGCGAGCCCGGCCAGAGCCTGCGGGTCGAAACCCGGCTGCCACAACACGACAGCATCGCCTTCGACGTCGATGCCCCGTCGACCGGCTCGACCGGTGAGCTGGGTGTACTCGGCTGGCGTGATCTCAGCGTGCGTTTCACCATTCCACTTGGTGAGCTTCTCGATCACCACCGTGCGAGCCGGCATGTTCACCCCGAGCGCGAGAGTCTCGGTCGCGAACACGCACATGACGAGTCCCTGGGCAAAAAGGTCTTCGACGATCTCTTTGAAAACTGGAAGCAGACCCGCGTGGTGGGCCGCGAACCCGCGCTCGAGCCCGTCGAGGAAGTCGCCGAAGTCGAGGACCCGCAGGTCCTCGTCGGTCAGGTGCGCAGTGCGCTGCTCGACAAGGGTCCGAATCTCTTCAGCGTGCTCTGGATCGGTCAGCCGGACGCCGGACTGCAGCAGCTGGCGCACCGCCCCGTCGCAGCCTGCCCGCGAGAAGACGAAGTAGATGGCTGGCAGCATGTCTCGATTGCGCAGCGCCTCGACGACGTCGCGTCGGCTAGGAACGCCAGGAGGACGGCCACGCTTCTCACCACGCCTGGGGCGGTAGCCACGCATGCGGCGCTGGCTCTGTTCCTCGCGCGCCATCCGCTGCAACTCAGGGTTAACCCGTCGGTGCTCATCGTCGGCGAACAGGTCGTAGATCCGGCGCCCAGACATCACCTGTTGCCACAGCGGTACGGGTCGGTGCTCGGAGACAATCACTTCAGTGCGTCCACGAACGGTGGCGATCCAGTCGCCGAACTCCTCGGCGTTGCTGACGGTTGCCGACAGCGCCACGAGGGTCACTGACTCGGGCAGGTGAATGATCACCTCTTCCCACACTGCCCCACGGAACCGGTCGGCGAGGTAGTGCACTTCATCCATGACCACAAAGTCGAGCTCAGCCAAGGTGCCCGACCCTGCGTAGAGCATGTTGCGCAGTACTTCAGTCGTCATGACGACGATGGCTGCTTCCCCGTTGATGGTGTTGTCACCGGTCAGCAGGCCAACGGACTCCTCGCCGTATCGCTTCACGAGGTCTCGGTACTTCTGGTTCGACAGTGCCTTGATCGGGGTCGTATAGAAGCACTTGCGGCCACGTTGCAGGGCCAGGTCGACGGCAAACTCACCCACCACGGTCTTACCGGAACCCGTGGGGGCAGCTACCAGCGCCGACTCGCCACGTGCCAGTGCCTCACAGCCCTGGACCTGAAAGGGGTCCAGACCAAACGGGTAGCCGGCACGAAACCGTTCGACGAGAGCATCGGGCGCGTTGTCGCCGGCATCCTGCCGTCGGCGCCACTCGGCGTAGCGCTCTGCAGGGCTGGTCATGCCCGAAGGCTACGGGAGCGGGTGGGCCTGCAGCGGTGGGCCTGGCCGTTCCCGAAGGCTACGGAAGCGAGTGCGTCAGCACGCGCAGTGCAGCCCGCGAGACCGTGGCCGTGATCGAGCCAGCTCCCACCTGCTCGCCGTCGGCAAAGACCAGGCCAAGGTTCGCCTGGTCGCTGCCGCCTGACGCGAGCTCGGGGTAGACCCGGACTCGTCGACCGGCATACACAGTGGCCTTCGGATGGTTAACATGCGTGCCTCGGTAGACGCGGGGGAAAAGACTCAGCAGCTCGACCACCGACATTTCCTCGACGATGGTCACCTGGAACTGGCCGTCAGTCATGGAAGCCGACGGACAGATTCGCATCCCTCCCCCGTACGAACTCGAATTGCCAACCGCTACCAACATGCTTCGGTGCCGGTGGCGGGTTCCATCGACGTCGACCACGAGATCCATGGGTCGAAACACGCGCAGTTGGCTGAGCATCGCCAATGGGTACCGTGAGCGTCCACCGAGGTGTCGCATCGTGTTGGCCTTAGCGTTCACGGCCGCGTCGAAGCCGGCTGAGAGGACGCACCCGAAGTAGCGTCCGGACGCCAGTTTGCCCAGGTCGACCGCCACTCCCCCGTTGACCTCGGACTGGAGGATGGAGGCGACGGCATCCTCAGGTCCAAGGGTGCGTGTTCCCAAGGCCCTGGCGAAGTCGTTTCCGGATCCTGCCGCGACGACTCCAAACGGCACTCCGGCCTTTGCCGCAACGTTGATGCCGATGTGTGCGGCACCGTCTCCACCAACCGTCAGCAGGCCTCGTGCACCGAGCCCAACAACGCTGACTGCTCGTCGCTCAGCGTCTGAGGCATCGGTACCGATGACAACGCGGACGCCGGCCCCAGATCGACTGACAGCCTCGACGACTCGCCGGCCCCACTTGGCGCCACGACCGCCACCTGCCGTCGGGTTAACGAGCACCACCCAGGGCAGGTCAGTCATCGTCAGGACGGCGGATCGTCGTCGGGCCGCTCCGGGTCGTCGAGAACGTCCGGCTCATCCAGTCCGTCCGGCGCATCGATCGGGGTGACGCCATCGAGACCGCCGGCGGCGCCGATGGGGCTGGCCTCGTCATCATCGAGGGAGTCGTAGTCGATGCCGTCGCCGCTTCTCGCACGACGGCGGTCGTTCAACAGGGCGATGCCGAACGCGATGCTGATGAGCACCAATATGGGGGTCGCAAGAAGCAGCATGGTGAAGGGATCAGGGGTCGGCGTTGCTACCGCGGCAAAGACGAAGACACCGACAATGGTCCATCTCCAGGAGCGCAAAATTGTCTCGGCCCTGAGTATGCCCATGAAGTTCAACGCCACGATGAGCACCGGGGTCAGGAAGCTGATGCCGAAGACGATCACCAACCTCATGAGAAATGAGAGGTAGGTGTCAACAGCAAGGAAGTTACTCACGGTCTGGGGAGTGAACCCGATCAGGATGCTGAGACCCTTGGGAAGTACCCACAATGCGAGGCCTACGCCCAGCAGGAACAGTGGGACCGCAGCGGCTAGAAAGCCAAGAGCGTACCGACGTTCATGTCGATGGAGCCCCGGTGTGACAAAGGCCCAAAGCTGGTAGATCCAGATCGGCGAAGAGAGGACGACGCCGGCCATGGTGGCGATTTTTAGCTGCAACAGGAAGGCCTGGGCGACGCCGCTCAGAACCAGTTCAATGTTGTAGCCCTCATCGCCCAGCTTGTCAGCTACTTCAAGGATGGGCTCGGAGATGAAATTAAAGATGGGCTCGTAGAAGATCCAGCCCACCACTGACCCGAGGAAAACCGCAATAAGCGCCTTGAAGATCCGCGAGCGCAACTCGCGGAGATGCTCCATGAGCGGCATCGCTCCCCCGGCACTTTCGGGAGATGATCGCGTGAGCACCACCGATGGCTCCGGCGCCGGACGCTAAAGAATCGTCAGCGGTCGTTCGAGCCGGCGTCTGGGCCGGTCGGCTGGTTGGTCGGCTGGTTGGTGGGCTGGGTGGTGGGCGGTGCCACGTTCGGGATGGTGCCGGTCACTTCGTCGGTGGTGGCCTGGATCTGCTGCGGCGGGCTGTTGCCGTCGTCGTCCTGAGAGGCCTTGATCTCTGACTTGAAGATTCGCAGTGATCGCCCCAGTCCACGTGCGGTGTCTGGGAGCCGTTTGGCGCCAAAGAGCAGCAGGACGACAAGCAGAAGAATGATGATCTCTGGAGCTCCGATACCACCTGGCATGAGATTTTCCTCGTCTGTCCTGATAGGGCAACACGGTCACATCTCCCGCCATGTTACGCCCTGCGGGGTGCTGACGCTGCCATGGTGCCAAGTTGTGGGCGGTTTGGAGCGCGTCGACGCCCTAGCGAGACGTGGTGAACGAGGCAGGCACCAGATCGTGGTTCTCGAGCCATAGCGCGAAATCAAGAATTTCGTCGTAGCTGATCACGGGGCCGTTGTGCTCCTCGAGCGCCTCCGCTGGGATGTGCCAAGGGGTGACCGACACTCCACCAGACTTCAAGAGCGAAACGATCTCGGCATCAGCTGGCTTGCGCACCTCGTCGGCGCACGTCGAGCACTGAAACGCGTAGTAAGACCACTCCTGGCGGTTGCACACCACTAGGCGCATCTCTTCGGGCGTCAACTCGACATCCCCACACACCGGGCACGAGGCCTTGATCGTCGTCATGACTCGTACCTCCCCTCTTGTGAAAGGGGCTTCGGCATCTGGTGCGCTGACCTTGACTGCCGGCGTCGCTGTGGGTCACCCGTACGGGCTAATCGTCGCCGTACCGAGCCAGGGCTTGTTCTGCGTCTTGACGCACTTCATCGACCAGCTGCTGTGGGTCGAGCGGCCGAAGAGCACCGCCGAGGCGAAGGACCAACTGGCGCGCCCAACCAAGGTCGGCAACCGAAAGTTCGACGATCACCTCAGGTTCGCGATCGACGACCACACACGGATAGGCGTCCACCACCCACTCCGCGCTCGGGCTCACGGCCAGGCGGACGTGCCAGGGTGCTGCTTCGGCATCGAATGCCGTTTCGCGCAGCGGCGGTGTCGACCGCGGCTCGGTGGGGGTTTCGAGAACTTCGGCCGTCTCGATCCGGTCGAGTCGAAAGAGCCGCAGGTCGTCGGCGAGCAGGCACCAGGCTTCGAGGTAGCTGTGTCCGTCGACCACGAGGAGGCGAATCGGATCGACCTCACGACTGGTCACCTCGTCTCGCGCCGGCACGTAGTAGCGCAGCGCGAGACGGCGCCGCAGACGCAGCGCCGTACTCAGTGCCTCTTGCGCGCGCTCGGAACCCTCGATGGCGACGGTGACGTGGCGATGGGCGTCGGCGGCGTCACCTGCTGCTCGCTCGAGCTTGGCGATCACCCGGTCAAGGGTGTCGGGTCCGGCAGGCGATGGCACGTCGACAAGCGCCCGGAGCCCGGCAAGCAGAGCAACGGCCTCGTCGGGGGCCAGCCGCAGGGGCCGCGCGATGGTGTCGGCATTCGTCACCACGATCCGGTCGTCCTCGAGTGAGACGTCGATCAGGTCGTCCGGCATGTGCCCGGGGAGCCCGCAGAAGAAGGCCAACCCCAGGTCGGCCCGCAACTGGGTCTCGGTAATGCCGAACTCACCAGCAGCTGCCGAGATAGACACACCCGGACGCTGCAGCAGCCACGGGATGAGCGCCAGCAGCCGGGCCAGCTGTCCGACAGCGCCACCGGGCGTCACAGGGCCTCCCCAGTCGTAGACGCTGTGAGTGCGTCCAAGACGCCCATTAGGCGTCGTGTGACGGCATCCCGCACGGCCGCGGGCCCCACCACCTGCACGGCAGGCCCGAAACCAGCCACCTCGGACGCGAGCTGCTCGACGTCGTCAAACGGCACCTCGAGCAACGTTTCGCCCTCGTCGTCGCTGATCACCGAACCTTGTCGACGGAGCGGGAGTGCGCGTCCGGCGGCGACCCGCAGGCGCGCGGTCTGGGTAGGAGCCGGACGTGCCAGCATGCGCACCGACTCATTGATGTTGACGCCCGCAGGAACCACCACCGAGCCGGCTGAGCCGTACGACACTGCGTCACCGTGAACCCGTGAGAGTCGGAAGACTCGGGTGTCGTCGCGGTCTTGGTCGTGGCCGACGAGGTACCACCGGCCGTGCCACGAGACGAGCCCCCACGGCTCAACGCTTCGCTCGGCGGCTGGGCCTCCCCCTCGTGCGTAGTCGAACCGGACGGGTTTGCGCTGCTGAACGGCGTCCCAGAGCGCAGCAAACGCCGGTTCAGCCGCGTCGATCCGCGGCTCGACGATCGACAGAGCCTCTCGGTCGACGTCGACGCCAGCTGCTTCGAGCTTGCGAATCGCACGGCCGGTGGCTCCAGCCAGGGTTGCGTGCTGCCACATCCGGGCCGCTACCCCCAGCACTGCCAGCTCTTCGGCGTCAAAGGCGATGTCGGGCAGCGCGTACGCCTCGCGCGGAATCCGATAGCCGATCTCGTCGTCGAAGAAGGCGTCGTTGGAACCCGTCTCAAGCGGGATCCCCATCTCACGCAGATCATCCTTGTCGCGTTCGAACATCCGCTCGAAGGCTTCGTCGCTGGCGCAGTCGGCGTACTGCGGAACCGCCGTCCTGACCTGCTCCTTGGTGACGTAACGCGTGGCGGCAAGCAGACAGATCACGAGGTTGAGCAGCCGCTCGGTGCGTGGAACCGCCATGGAGCCTCTCCGAAAATGGGCAGGTCGCCCCGCTGGGCGACCCGAACGGTGCGGAACGAGTCAGACCCAGTTCCGCAGAACCAGACGCTACCCCGTGCGTACAGTGAACGCCGTGATTCGGTGGCGAAGTGGACGCGTGGTGGAAGTGGGCCGGCAGTGGGGGCCGGCCGTCGAGCTTCGGGTGCGGCTCAGCACGCACGACGGCTCGCCCACCGGGCAACCGGTCAATGCACTGGCTTACGTCGACGTCGTCGGGCAGCCGGAGGTGGGCGACGTGGTCTTGCTGAACGTCACGGCCCTCGATCTCGACCTTGGCACCGGTGGATACGCCCTGGTCGCTGGTCTGCCGGATCGGCTGCCCTCTGACCCCGACGGCCCTGGCCACCTCGTGAAGGCTCGCTACACCCCACTTCAAATGACCGTGCTCGGAGTCGATGAGCAGGACTCGCCGCACCACGACCTGCTGCGGGACGCCGATGACCTTGAGGGCATGCCTGTGGTCGTCGCCGATCTGCACTCAGCGCTTCCTGCCGTGATCGCTGGGCTACGCCAGACGAGGCCAAGTGCGACCGTTGCGTATGTCGCGACGGACGGAGGTGCCTTGCCGTTGGCGTTCTCGCGCACGGTGAGTGGTCTGCGCGACGCCGGGTGGCTGGCGGGCTCGATCACCGTCGGGCAGGCCTTTGGCGGTGACTTTGAGGCTGTCACAGTCCACAACGGCCTGCTCGCGGCGCACCACGTCATCCAGGCAGATGTGGCGATCGTGGCGCAAGGCCCGGGCAACTTGGGCACCGGTACGCGTTGGGGCTTCTCCGGGGTTGCCGCCGGTGACGCGATAAACGCCGCCGCCACCCTCAGCGGACGACCTGTCGCCTCGCTCCGGGTCTCAGCGGCTGACGCCCGCGAGCGACACCATGGGGTCTCTCACCACTCATTGACCGCCTATGGGCGAGTCGCGGCGCACCCGGCCGACATCCCGGTGCCGGCGTTCATCGGCGACTTCGGGGACCGCGTGGTCGAGCAGGCCGCGACGCTGTGCCCGCCGCATCGTCTAGTGACGGTCGACATCGAGGGGCTGCGGGATGCCCTCGAGGCGAGCCCGGTCGCGCTGTCGACCATGGGACGCGGGCTCGACGACGACGAAGCCGCGTTCGTGGCCGCCGCCGCAGCTGGCCGTCACGCTGCCGAGCTGCTGGGCCGTCCTCGGGTCAGTTGACGCCGAGCAGGTCGATCACAAAGATCAGCGTCTTGCCCGAGAGTCGGTGGCCTCCACCGGCCGGACCGTAGGCAAGCGCCGGCGGACAGATCAGCTGGCGGCGTCCACCGACCTTCATACCGGGGATGCCCTCTTGCCAGCCCTTGATCAGATTGCCGAGAGGAAAGTTGATGGATTCTCCCCTGCTCCACGACGAGTCGAACTCTTCACCAGAGTCGAACTCGACACCGAGGTAATGCACCTGCACTGTGGCGCCAGGCGTCGCCTCGGGGCCGTCGCCAACGGTGACGTCGGCGATGACGAGCGACTCAGGAGCCTCGCCACCAGGAAAGTCAACCTCGGGCTTGTCAGTCATGGGGTTCCTCCGGGTGGTGGCAGACGGTCAGTAGGCGCCGAGAATGTCGACGGCGAACACCATCGTGTCAGTGCCCTTGATCTGGCCGCTGCCCGCGTCGCCGTAGCCGTCTTTGGGTGGGACCACGAGCATGACGCGGCTGCCGACGGTCTGACCGACGAGACCCTTGTCCCAGGCCGGAATCACCGCGCCCTGGCCGATCGCCGTCACGAACGGCTGTCCACGCCCCCACGAGGCGTCGAACTCTTTGCCGTTGCGCCAAAGAACACCCTTGTACTGGACAACGACCGTGTCGCCCTTCTGCACCTTGGGGCCAGAGCCGACGACCACCGGGATCTTGATCAGCTGCTTCGGCGGGCTTCCGGCCGGAATGATGATCTCTGGAGCCTTCGGCGTGATCGACACATACGGCAAGCTGTCGTCTTCAGTCGGTGCTGGCTCGCCCTTGGCTGTCTCATTACCGGCGTGCGAGCCGAGAACGTCGACAACAAAGACCAACGTGTCACCGGCCTGAATCGGATCGCCGGGTGACTCGTCGCCGTAGGCCTGGTCAGGGGGAAGCACCATCAGAACTCGGGTACCGGCTTTGAGCCCCACCAGACCAGAGTCCCAACCGGGGATGACTGCCCCGACACCGATGCCGAACCCGGCAGGTGATCCTCGGTCGAACGACGAGTCGAAGATGTTGCCGTCGTCCCAGCGCACGCCTGCATAGTTGACGACGATCGTCTCGCCGGCCTCGACGGCTGGGCCGTTGCCCTTGGTGAGCGTCTCGACGACCAGCTCACTCGGCGGCTCAGAGTCGGGCACGGTGATGGTCGGTGTCTCGCCAAACCCACCCTCGACGCTTGGCATCTCTCCGGTGGCAGCTGCGGTACTGCTCTCAGACGGTGACCCCGATGCCGACGCGGCCGGGCTCTCGCTCGTATCAGTAGCTGCCGAGGTCGCGGGGTCGGCAGCTGGGTCGGCATCATCGCCACAAGCGGCGAGCGTGGCTACCAGTGCCAGCACTGATCCGGCGGCAATCAACGAGGTGCGACGGGCGCGCGACGTGGGCAGCGTACTCGGGGACACGGGACTCCTCAGACGGGGAAGGGACGACACATGGCGCCAGCAAACCGAAGAAACCGGTGCCGGGCTACTCCAAGGGTAGACGGCCCCCGCCGCGTTTCGGTTCCGCCCCGCCGATGGCCCTACATGCTCTCGATCAGCCGCTCGACGCGGTCGTCGTAGGCCTTGAACGGGTCCTTGCACAGCACCGTGCGCTGGGCCTGGTCGTTCAGCTTCAGGTGAACCCAGTCGACGGTGTAGTCGCGCTTCTTCTCCTTGGCCGCGCGAATGAACTCGCCGCGCAATCGGGCCCGGGTGGTCTGCGGAGGCTGGTCGGTGGCAAGGTCGATTTCCTCGTCGTCGCACATCCGGTCGACCATGCCGCGATCCTGGAGCCGGTAGAACAGGCCCCGCTCGCGGTTGATGTCGTGATATTGCAGATCGACCAGCGCCACCCGCGGGTCGGCCAGGGTCAGATCGTGGCGCTCGCGGTACTTCTCGATCAGATGGTGCTTGATCACCCAGTCGCACTCACGATCGAGCGAGAGAGGATCCTGTTCGATCGAGCTCAGGGCGTGCTCCCATGCCTGCAGCGCCATCTTCTCCTCGGGCGTCAAACCCCGAGTCTCGGCGAATCGGATCGCCCGCTGGAGGTACTCGCTCTGGATGTCGAGGGCAGAGACCTCTCGACCATTGGCCAGACGGACTCGCCGGGTGCACGTGATGTCGTGGCTGATCTCGCGAATGGCCCGAATCGGATTCTCGAGGGTCATGTCACGAAGGACCACGTTGGGCTCCTCCAGCATCCGCAACAACAAGCTGGTGGCCCCGACCTTGAGGAACGTGGCGGGCTCACTCATGTTGGAGTCACCGACGATCACGTGGAGGCGGCGGTACTTCTCGGCATCGGCGTGCGGCTCGTCTCGGGTGTTGAT
>JBDTTS010000057.1:0-10637 GCA_039930525.1 Actinomycetes bacterium
TCTGCCACTGCTTGGCGGTGTAACCCTTGATGAACGCCTCGTAGAGCGGGCGCCCAATCAACGAGATGGCCTTCTCTTCAAGGTTGGCGGCGGTCTCTGAGTCAAACTCGGTGGCTTGCTCAGCGACGAGAGCGCGGGCCTGATCAGGGCTGAACGCCCTGTCGAAAAAAGAGCACATGGTGCCGAGGTTGATCGGCATCGAGAACATCTTGTCCTGGTACTTGGTCCAGACGCGGTGCTGGTAGCCCGTGAACGCCGTGAACTGATTGACGTAGTCCCACACCCGCTCGTTCGAGGTATGAAAGAGGTGCGCACCGTAGGTGTGCACCTCAATACCGGTCTCGGGGTCGCGCTCGCTGTAGGCGTTGCCGCCCAAGTGGTGGCGGCGCTCGAGGATCCGGACGCTCAAGCCCAATTCGGTGGCGGCACGTTCTGCGATCGTAAGGCCGAAGAACCCTGAGCCGACGATAACCAGGTCTGCCACGAAATCTCCGCATGTAGGGCCAATGAACTGCCTCTCACCCTATCGGGGGCGACCCTTTCGAAATCGGAAGGCTCGGAGCATCACCCGCCCGGATGACCACCGTCACGCAAACCCTTGGGAGCGATCACCCTGCGATAAACCACGCGCCGCACGCCTTCTGGTACCAGGCGGTAGCCCCCCCGCACCACAAGGTTGCGCAGGTACTGGGGCCGAGTCGTGAAGCCAGCCGCACGGAACTCGCGCTGAAGGGTGACCTCACTGCGCAGCAGTTGCCACCCACCACGGCGCGCGTAGGCCCCCGCCCCCACGCGGTACTTGACCAGGGCCTCAGGCACATTCGCCACCCGAGCCCCAGCGTCGATCATTCTCGCGAAGAGCCAGTAGTCCTCCATCAGGGGAAGGTCGCGGTAGCCGCCAACGGCTTGGACCATCGAGCGCCGGTACACGACGGTTGGATGGTTGAACGGGTCGTGGAACCGTGACCACGCACGGATCTCATCCTGGCCGAGCGGAGGCGTCCGGCGCCCGACAACGTCGTCCTCGTGTTCAGAGAACTCCAGTAGCGCACTGCCGACGAGGTCGTAACCCTCGGCCAGCAGCGGAATCTGGATGGCGAATCGCTCGGGCAGGCTCACATCGTCGGAGTCCATCCGGGCGACGACCTCGTTGGCACAGGCCGAGAGCCCCGCGTCGAGAGCGTGACCGAGACCGATGTTGCGCTCGAGGGCTACGACGTTCACCGGGACCGGGGAGCCTACGGCCAGTTCGTCGATCACCCGCTGCAGGCGAGGTGGCACCACGCCATCGCGAACCAGAACCACCTCGTCAGGCCGAAGCGTCTGTTCGTTGACAGCGCTCGCGAACGCTCGCCGAAGGTGCTCGGGATCGTCGGCGTGGTAGGTGGGCAGCAACAGTGAGAACGCGGTCGGCTGCTCACTCACGATGGCTCCCGCGGCGAGCGGCCGAGATCAGGAATCTGGACCCCGGCCTCACTCATTACCTCGCGAACATCCCTCGGGCCACTTCGCATGCCGTCAACTAACCCGCGGCGGAGACCTGAAGCCAGCACCCCTCGTCGCCCCGACCCGGCAAGCGTCTTCACCCAACGGCGCAGTGTCGACCCGCCGTAGAGCGCCTTCTCGCGCGGGGTGAGTCCGCGACTGCGGGTGAAGGTCCACACCTTGTTGCGTACCTCGTAGTAGAAACGCTCACCCGGATCGGCATCGGTCGATCCGAAAGTCTTGGTGCGGTGCTCGACGACACTGGTCGGGCAGTAGAGGCCAACCGCGTCACGCAGGACGCGGGTGCTGAACTCAAAGTCGTCGTTCCACAAAAAGAAGTCCGCCTCAGGCAGGCCCACTTCACGGACTGAATCAGCCGCCACCAATAGAGAGACGAACGAAGCCGATCGGACCGGTATGCATCCGACAGCTGCTGCTTTGGCGAGGTCGGCTCTGGAAGCCCCGGGGCGGGGCCTCGGAGTATTCATCGGGTGGTCGCGCCCGTCGGTCCAGACCACTTTGCTCGCCATAGCTGCCGGCTGAGGTCCGGCAAACGACGCACGGGCTCGCAGCAGCTCTTCTAGGGCCGTGGCGGACGGCACCGTGTCATCGTCCATGAGCCAGACGAGGTCGGCTCCCCCAGCGAGGGCAAATGCGAGGCCCGCGGCGAACCCTCCTGCCCCTCCGGTGTTCGTAGGCAGCGTGTGCAGCCGGATACCGGGGAACAGCGACTCGACCATTTCCGAGGTGTCATCGTCTGAGGCGTTGTCGACCACAAGAATCGCGTCCGGGGGTCGGCTCTGTGCGGTGATGGCTGTCAACGCCTCACCTAACAGCTCCCGACGATTATAGGCCACCACCACTGCCTGGACGTTGAGCACGAAGGTGAGAGTAGTCGAAGCGCTAGAGCCGCCAGACGCGCTTCGCTACGGTGTGCGCGTCCCCACCAGTGTCGGAAGCGAGGCCGCATGGCACCCACCGTCGTCCACCTGCACATTGGTGCCCCCAAGACCGGCACCACCTTCATCCAGGACGTCTTATGGGCGAACCGAGAGAGCCTCAAGGCAGCGGGTGTGCTGCTACCGGGCCGTCAGCGGTACTCCAGAGTGCACGCAGCACGCGACGTCTTGAGGTGGTCCCCTTCAGGCGATGAGGACTTGCCAGAGTCCTGGCGCAAACTAGCTGGCGAGGTCAAGCGCTGGAAGGGGCGGTCGGCCGTCTTGTCGCAAGAGTTCTTGTGCCGCATGGACGCCGAGCAGGCCGAGGCCATCGTGCAGTCGTTCCCCGAGAGCCAGGTCCAGGTCATCCTGACCGTCCGCGATGTCGGCCGGCTCGTACCGGCTCAGTGGCAGACGCTGATGCGGTCACGCAAGACGTGGACGCTCGATGAGTTCGCCGACGCCGTCGCCGGGATCAGCCAGGAACAGCGGGCGCGAAGCATGGCTGAGCACTTCTGGCTGCGCCACAACTCTCGACCCATCTTGGAACGGTGGGCGGGCATTGTGGGCAGGGACCAGGTACGGGTGGTAACCGTTCCACCGTCCGGCGGTGACCCTGATCAGCTGTGGCAACGGTTCTGCCAGGCGGCTGATCTGGATGCAGCAACGACCCAGCCAGTCGAGGCGAGCCACGAGTCCCTCGGTGCCGCGTCCTCCGAAGTGATGAGGCGGCTCAACGCCGACCCGACGATCCAATCGATGTCCTTACCGTCATATCAGCAGACGGTGAACGGCGCACTCTCTCGACGCGTCCTCGGGCATCGCCGCTCGCACGAGCCAGGGCTAGCTCTGCCCGAGGCGCACCGACCGTGGGCCGAGCGTGAGGCGTCGCGGCTGATAGCCGACCTCGAGGCAGCCGGCTTCGACATCATCGGCGACCTCGAGGACCTGCGGCCGCAACCCTCTAGACACGACCCAGTCTCACCCGACCTGCTTCCGGCTGGGGTGCTCCTTGAGGCCGCCATCGAGGGTCTGGCTGGGTTGGCCGCGGAGCAGGTGAAGCTGAACAACAACGAGCCGCAGGTCAAGAAATTCAAGCCGTTGCCTCGTAACGCTGATTCGTCCAATCCCTCATCAAGGTTGCGGACTGCGTACCGCCGGCTCAAACCGCGCCGCTGAGACGCACACCGCATAGGGCAGGTAGCGTGCTCCCCATGGTGCAGATGGACGGCGACCCCTATATCAAGCACTCGCTGCTCACCTCGATGTTCTTCCCCCAGACGCGGCTCTTCGTGGCGGGAAATCCCAAGGCAGCCGGAACCGCGCTGCGCTGGTGGTTGCTCGCCGCTCATGGCGTCGATGTGACCGAGCGCACGGCCCAGTCGTCGTGGAGCGAGTCGGCCGCATTCCAGACAGTCTGGGACCCCCGCATCGATCTCACCTACACCTGGGGATTCCTGTCAGACCAACAGCGCGAAGACGCGCTTACCGCGACCGACGTGCTCACCGTGCAGCCCGTACGCCACCCGATCTCCAGGATCTTCTCGACCTGGTCAGGCAAGTACCTGACCGGTGAGCCCTACTACACCGAACGCCTGCCTTCGGACTTTCCCAACATGCCCCACACGGTCGATGACGAGAGCCACATTGCCGAACTCTTCGAGAAGTTCGTCGAAGCGTTGTACACCGCGGTCACTGAGAACGACTTCCAAGCAGCTGACGTGCACTTCTGGCCACAGCACGGCTTACTCGGACGCGACCCAGCCGGCAGCGCGCTGGTCCTACGACAGGAGACTATGAGCGAAGGGCTGGCGACGATCGAGGAGCATCTGCGAGCCAACGGCCTCGACGCCGGCAAAGCGCCGCACATCAACGAGACCGTTGTGCCGTACCGCAACGAATTGGTCAGCGACCGGGCGGTCGAGCTCGCAACCGTTCTGTACGACGGCGACTTCGATCGCTGGCAGTACTCACGCGAACGTCCGCCCAGCAGTTCACGCGCCGTAGACATTGACTGGCTCAACGACGTACGCGGCCGGAATCGCCGCTACGGGGTCATCCACCGAGCGCTGCGCCACCAACAACGCGAGCTCTCGCGGCTGCGAGACGAGAACGGGCGCCTCAGAGAGCGCGAGCAAGAACTCGTGGACAGCACATCCTGGAAAGTGACGACGCCCCTACGATGGGTAAGCGACAACGTCAAACGCTGACGAGTTAAGTGGCGCCACTTGGAGTGTGCGGCGGTCACGGTCCAGCGAGGAACGCCAGACCGTTTGTCATCGGTCTTTCGCACGCACAGATGCTGGTGTTGACGCCGTAGAGGTCACGGCGTTTCCATGAACCGCTGTTGCTCCGGGTCCACAAAGTGGTGGACCCACCACCATCGAGCTCGTACGCGTTGACCATGCCGAGCTTTTTGGCGATGTTGGCCGCGTTCGCCAGTCCAAAGCCACCGGTGCGAAGGCCGACACCGTCGAAGGTGCTTCCTGGCACCGTAAAGCTGCGCCAGTAGCCCTTGCCGTTCCAGCCCACGAAGGTGCGCGGGCGGGCCGCCTTCGAGTGGGCATAGGCGTTGCAGCCAAGCGGCCCAGCAACACCACCTTCGACGAGGGGGACGCCGCGACCAACGGCGGTGAAGAGTTTGGCTCCGGTGCTGGTGTTCTGCTTGACGCTGACCTTGACCTTTGTTCCGACCGGAACTCCGACGGTGGCCAACGCCGAGTTCTCTGAGAACGCCAGGACCCGCGTGCCATCTTGGACCGGGTCACCAAGCTGACCCTTGTTCTGCGACGAGGACCGGATCGTCTTGATCTTGTTGCGCTTGCTCAAGACCCATTCGACGGCGCCTTTTGGACGCGGCACGTAGGCAGTGCCATCTGTCCGGAGCGCATTGGACCACTGGGAGGTGTAGAGGTTCACACCACCGCTGAGCAGGTTGTGCCAGTTCACCGAGACCAGTGGTACTGGTTGTGCCGTGCCCAGAACCGGCTGCACCGATCCACGTACCGCCATCAAGCCGCCGAACGGCTTTTGGTTGGTGTCGACGCCAACAACCCGCTGGCGCTTCGTGGTGCCGCGCAGAACACGGCCGTCGCGCACCATCGGGCCCCGAGCCATCTCGATGCTCTTGGCGTAGCGGATGTCAGGGAAGATGAAGAAGTCGCCATTGATGGCGCCGACCGCCTGCGGTTGCTGCGCCCCGACCATGGCACCGATGGTCTGGCGCTCGCCGACCTTGTCGTTGATCAGCGACGGGTACGCACCAGAGGGGTACGAGGTCATGATGACCTTGCCGGTCTGGTTGTAGCCGCCCTTCGGTATGCCTGTGGCGGTCGCGGTGTAGCGGCGAAGGATCCCGCCGCTGGCGAAGCGCTGACTTGAGTCAAGCTTTGTCGTCGTCGCGACCCGGCAGGGTCGAGCGGCGTCGGCGTCGTCGGCCGGGACCACCGCCACAGCGAGCGTGGCCGTCAATGCACTCGCGCCGAGCAAGGCCGCTGTGCGGACAGCGACAGGTGGTGTCAATGGCATGGTGGTATCTCTCCCGATGATGGATGGCGCGTCCCCTGGCCGACCGTGCGACCGTAACCCAGAGCGACCATCCGCGGGGCCGGGGCCGGAAAAATAGTCCACATGGCCACCCCGTTGCGCAATTCGATTACTCAGCGTCAACCAGGGGCTACTGACCACTCATTCAGCGGACCGTCAGAGAGTGCGTCAGGGGCCTGGCAGGAATGAGAGGCCGTTGGCCATCCACCGCTCGCACACGCAGTGGCTGGGGTTCGAGACGCCATAGAGGTCTTGGCGACTCCACACCGAGCGCTGGCGGGTCCACAGGCTCGTTGAGCCGCCACCATCGAGCTCGTAGGCATACTTCATTCCGAGCGCCCTGGCGACGTTGGCCGCGTTAGCGAGCCCGAGCCCACCCGCGCGCACCAGCTTCCCGCCACTGCTGGACACCGAGGTACCCGGCACAGTGAAGGTGCGCCACCTGCCCTTGCCGTCCCATCCGACGAAGGTACGGGGTCGCGCGGCCTTGGCTCCCGATGTCTTGGCGTACGCGCCACAGCCGAGCGGCGCCGGCTTTCCTGCTTCGACGATCGGAAGGCCCCGGCCGACTCCGGTCACGAGAGGCGTCCCGGTGTCGGTCTTCTGCCGAACACCTACTTTGATCTTGGTCCCGAGGCTCACTCTCCCGGCAGTTGTCGCGGTGTCAGCGGAGAAGGCCACCACTCGGGTTCCTCGCACCACCGGCGCCCCGCGAAGCGAGGCGTTCTGGCTCGCTGAGCGAATAGACGTGATTTTGTTGCGACGGTTGAGCACCCACTCGAGCACCCCAGCCGGACGCGGGTACTTCGCCAAACCATCTGTCCGCTTAGCCCCGCTCCAGTCAGTGGTGTAAAGGTTGGCGCCCCCATCGAGCAGGACGTGCCAGTTCACCGAACGGATCGCCACCTTGGGGGTCTTCGCCACCTTCGGCGTGATGAACCCGCGTACGCCGAGCTCGCCACCATACGGCTGACCGAGCGTATCGATTCCCACCACTCGCTTGGTCTGGGCGGTGCCGCGGATCACGACACCTTCTTTGACCATCGGGCCACGCGCCATCTCCATCTGCGTCTCGTACCGAACATCGGCGAAGACGAAGAAGTCGGCGTTGATACCCCCCAGAGCGGTCGGAGCCTGGCTCTGCAGCATGGATCCCACAGCTTCGAGCTCGCCGACCTTCTTGTTCACCAGCGATGGATAGGCACCCTGCGGATAGGTCGTCATGATGACGTTCGCCGCGTGGTCGAACTGCCCGACCGCCGATCCGTTCGCGGTGGCATAGACATACTTAGCGATACTCGGGCCGGCGAACCGCTCCTTGGCGTCAATCCGGGTCGTGACCTCAATCCGACAGGCCCTGGCTGCCTCTGCCGGTGCTGAGACAGCAGCGAGCAAAGTGGCAGCGAGGACGCCCGCTCCGAGCGCCGCCACGGCACGCTGTTGGGCTGTGATTGGCATCTGTTTCTCCCTGCCACGGAATCAAAAGCATGTGATTAGTGCTCGACCGTAACCGAACCTCAGGCGAGGAGCGGCAGTAACGCGTTTGACTGCCCGTTCGGCCCATGGTGGATCGTTTGGCGCCTGTGGCGCCGTATCCTCAGGGGTATGGGCCGGATACTTGCAGGCGCCGTGGTCGCACTGCTTCTGGTTGGCGCCTGCGGGGCCAGCGACACACCCAGCAGCGCAACGTCAACGCCGAACCCGCCAGCAACAAGTGCATCTCCGACGACCAACGCCTCCAATCCCTGCTTGTCCGAAGGTGGGTCTGTGAAACCGCCCGACTCCAGCCCCAAAACCGAGGGCTATCTCGGCCTCACAGCAGACGAGGCAAAGGCGTACGCGCGCGAGCACGGACAGCAAGTTCGTCTAGCCGGTCGCGATGGCGAGTGCTTTGCTCTGACCATGGACTACCGACCCGATCGGGTGAACATCTACCTCGAGGGCGACAATGTCGTGGCCGCCACCATCGGCTAGATGCACTGGCGTACGGCAGGATCGGGACATGACCACCTTCACCGCGGATGATATCTCTGCTGTCACCAAGTCCATCGACTCCGAGGCGGCGACCCTCGTCGAGCTTTCTCATGCGATCGCCGCAGACCCCGAGCTCTCGTACGACGAGCATCGAGCGGCTGCGCGCTGCGCTGACCTGCTCGAGAGGCACGGCTTCGACGTCGAACGGACCTGCTACGGCTTACCGACCAGTTTCGCTGCCCGGATCGGCAAAGGCTCGACTCACGTTGTCGTGTGCGCGGAGTACGACGCGCTGCCGGTCGTCGGACATGCCTGTGGTCACAACATCATCGCGGCGTCGGCCGTCGGCGCCGGTCTCGCGCTCGCACCCCTGGTTGACGCCGCCGACCTTCGGCTGACGGTGTTGGGCACCCACGCAGAGGAGGTCGGTGGTGGGAAGGTCGAGCTCATCAACGCCGGAGCCTTTGACGATGCCGACGCGGCGTTGATGATGCACCCCAGCCCGTACGACGACTACGGCCCCCGGACGCTAGCCGTCGAGGAGTGGTGTGTCGTCTACAAGGGTCACGCTTCACACGCATCGGCTGCGCCCGAGCTGGGCCTCAACGCCCTTGACGCGGTCGTTGCCGGATACTCCAACATCGCCCTACTCCGTCAAGCGTTCCGCAAGCACCAACAGGTGCACGGTGTGATCGTGGACGGTGGCAAGGCCGCGAACGTGATCCCCGAGCGCGCTGAGGCGTCGTACTATCTGCGCGCCGTCAATATGGATGACCTCGAAGATCTGCGACGCCGCGTACGTGCATGCCTCGAAGCGGCTGCGACAGCCACCGGCACGTCTGTTGAGATCACCGTGACCGGCTACGTCTTCGAGCCGCTCAAACCCCACGAAGCACTCATCGCGACATTCACTGAGGCGTGCCACGCCATCGGCCGCACTTTGAGCACAGACCCACGGGGCAACGAACTGGGCGGGTCAACAGACTTCGGCAATGTCAGTCAACGCATCCCGGGTCTGCATGCCGACCTGGCGGTGCATTCCTTCCCCGCGGTCAACCACCAGCACGAGTTCGCCGCGGCGTGCGTCACGCCTGAAGGTGACAGGACCATGCTCGATGCGGCCAAGGGGTTGGCGCTCACCGCTCTGGCTGTCGGAGCAGACCCTGGAATCATCACGGGCTAAGGGCTGTCCTCTTTGTCATAAGCCAATCGGGTGATCCTGGCCCTTGGTCTCATGCGCTCGACGAGCCTGGCCGATGGATGGGAGTGCCCACCACTCGACGACAGCTGCTGAAACTGGCTGGCGTCGCTGGGTTGGGCGGCGGACTCGCAGTAGCCACCCAGGCGCCACCAGCCCAAGCGGGCATGCGATCTCGACCTGGGCACGACTTCGTCCCTGCCGATCAGCGACTTCATCTCCTTCGGCGAGCGACGTACGGACCGACACCGACGACTTACCGCGAGATCAAGAGTCGAGGAATCGAAGCCTGGCTCGACAAGCAACTTGCCCCTTCAACTATTGACGACGCTGAACTCCAGCAGTCTCTTCGTGCGGCATTTCCCTGGCTCTCGTGGTCCATCAGTGATGTTCTACGAAGAGTCCCCGATGGTGGCAAGTGGCCATTCATGACCGAGCTGTCGATGGCGACGATCGCCAGGGCCACATGGAGCAAGCGTCAGCTCTTCGAGGTGATGTGCGAGTTCTGGTCGAATCACCTGCACATCACTTGTCCCGCAGACAAGGTGTGGTACGCCCGGCACGACTACGACGACTCGGTGATCCGTCAAAATGCGCTCGGCCGCTTCGAGGACATGCTCGTAGCCAGCGCCAAGCACCCGGCGATGTTGATCTACCTGAACAACGCCGAATCGACGCGAGCAAACCCCAATGAGAACTACGGCCGTGAGCTACTCGAGCTTCACACCGTCGGGATCGACGGAGGATATAGCGAGAAGGAAATGTATGACTCAGCCCTGATCATGACGGGCTTCACGCTGAACCCCGAGACCCAGCTGTATCGCTACGACTCGTACGCCCACTACACGGGCCAGGTGAAGGTACTGGGATTCGACGATGCGAACTCGACTCAGAACGGGGGCGAAGACCTAGGCCTTCGATATCTGCGCTATCTGGCCAACCATCCAGCAACAGCCCGCCACCTTGCTCGAAAGCTCTGGATTCGATTCATCTCCGACACCCCTGACGAGAACTTCATCGACCAGCTTGCCCAGGTGTACCTCGACAACAACACGGCCATAAAGCCCGTGCTGCGGCACCTCTTTCTCAGCGCCGAGTTCCAAGACTCCGTCGGGGAGAAGACACGACGTCCATTCGAGGACATGGTGGCTACGTTGCGTCTGCTCGGCTATCGCCGAGAGCCCAAGGGGCGTAAGACGGGACTGCGCACACTGCACTGGATGGTCACCGAGATCGGTCAGGCGCCTTTCGCCTGGGGCCTGCCCGACGGCTACCCCGATGACGGCGCCTCATGGCTCTCGGCCGGATCAACCCTCAACCGCTGGAACCGGCACTTGGCGCTCGCGGCCCACTGGGGACCCACCGAGCTGCCGATGCCTCCGCTTCGGACGCTTCTTCCGACCAAGTTGCCCCGCACGTACGGCTCGATGCTCGACGCATTGTCGAAGCGACTCGTCTTCACCACCCTTGACAGCCACCACAAGCAGGTCATCTTG
>JBDTTS010000058.1:0-10550 GCA_039930525.1 Actinomycetes bacterium
AGTGGCACCTGTCGCGGCAGAGTCTGGTCAACGGGATGAACACTTTGCGCGAGTACGTGATGACGCGTGGGCGACCGGCGTCTGCCAGCCCTCGGTCGCGCAGCTCCGAGGCAACCTCCAGAAGGTCGTCGAGAGCGGGGCCTCTGGCAGCCATCAATACCGATGCCTCGCGCGCGTCTAACTCACGACCCTGCTGTGCCCGCCGTAGTGCCCGCGCGACCTGCCGGGTCGCGCTCGCACTCGGGCCAGGCAAGTCATGGGGCGGCGGTGAGGGCACGCACCGAGCGTACGTCAGCGTTCGGTAAGGGTCTCGTCATCGCTTCACCCTCGGATCACGCCGCCATGCTCTCTAACGTCGAGAGCGCCCGTCCGCCCTACTCAGAAGGAGTGGTCATGATCAAGTCACACGTCGCAGCAGTAACTGCTGTGGCCGATCATGGGCAGCGTCGCGAACCCCTGACTCCTGATTCCTGACTCCTAACCACCGAACACAGAATCCAGAACACAAGAGGAGGGTCTCTTGGCCCAGCCCACGCATGCCCAGCCCACGTACGCTGACCCGGTGAGCACCCCGTCGAGGTCATCGAAGCCATCGGCCCCGACCGAAGGTGACGACTTGGCGATGGCGACGGCGCCGCCCGCCACCGTGCTCGTCGTCGAGGACGACCCGACGGTCGCCGAGGTCGTGGTCACCTACCTCGAACGCGCGGGGCTCCAGGCAGTACGTGCCGCGTCAGGGGCAGCGGGATTGGCGGCCTTTGACGCCCATGGCGCCGACTTGGTCGTCCTCGACCTGATGTTGCCCGACCTCGACGGTCTGGAAGTCTGTCGTCGACTGCGCACGACATCCGATGTTCCCGTCATCATGCTCACCGCGCTGGGCGGCGAAGTCGATCGCGTTCTCGGGCTGGAGGTCGGGGCCGACGACTACGTCACCAAACCCTTCAGCCCCCGCGAGCTGGTGCTTCGTGTCCAATCCGTGCTTCGACGCTCGGGTCGGGAGTCAGCCGGAGTGTCGACAGAGCTCGCCAGCGATCCCGTTCTGCGCGACGCAGATCTCGTCCTTGACACCACTGCCCATACCGCCACTCGCGGCGATGAACCCCTTGCCCTGACCAGTCGCGAGTTCGACTTGCTGGCGTTTCTTTTGGCCAACCCCGGACGCGCCTTCACCAGAAGCGAGCTGATGGAGCAGGTCTGGGGATGGTCGTTCGGCGACCAGTCAACGGTGACTGTTCATGTGCGCCGGCTGCGCGAGAAGGTCGAACCGAACCCCACCGAACCCACCCGACTGATGACCGTCTGGGGCGTTGGCTACCGGTGGGACGCGACGGAGACCGTCCAATGAATCCCTGGCTGGCGGTAACGGTCACCGCGATCGTCAGCAGCGCAGTGGTGGGTGCGCTGGGCCTTGTCGCGCTCCATCTGCTTGGTCGGCGGTCGGCGCGCACGCTGGCCTGGCTTGCGCCAGTCACCGCGGTTGTCGCGGTCGTCGTGGGCGTGGTTGCCACTGCCCAACGAATGTTTCTCTCCTCGCACGACCTTGGCGTCGTTCTGGTCGTGTGCACGTCGGCAGGATTCGTCGCCGTCGGTATCGGCCTCGTCCTTTCCCGGCGGGTTGACCAGATTGAAGAACATTCGCGTGAACTCGCCGAGCAGCAGGCAAGGGCTGAAGAGGCAGAACGCACCAGACGCGAACTGGTGGCCTGGGTGTCGCACGATCTTCGCACTCCACTGGCCGGAATGCGGGCGATGACCGAGGCGCTCGAAGATGGGGTGGCCCCCGACCCTGACCGGTACCACCGGCAGCTGCGCACTGAGGTTGACCGCCTGACCGGCATGGTCGACGACCTCTTCGAGCTCTCGCGCATCAACGCCGGCGCGCTGCAACTGGTGCGCGAACGGATTTCTCTGGCAGATGTCGTGGGCGATGTGGTAGCTGCGGCCGCTCCCCTCGCCGACGCACGCGGCGTGCACCTGACAGCCGAGTCTGGCGTCGGTGGTCCAGCGACCATCAGCGCCGACGAACGCGAGCTGCGTCGAGCTATCACGAACTTGGTGAGCAATGCGATCCGCCACACACCCCATGACTGCACGGTCAATGTCTCAGCGCACATCGTCGACGACACGGCCACCGTGACCGTCACCGACGGGTGCGGCGGCATTCCAGAGTCAGACCTGAGCCGGGTCTTCGAAGCTGGGTTCCGTGGCGATCAGGCGCGCACGCCGGACCCCGACGGCGGGGCTGGGCTTGGCCTGGCGATCGTGCACGGCATCGTCGCCGCGCACAGTGGCGAGGTCCGGGTGCAGAACGTCCAAGGTGGCTGCCAGTTCCAAGTGATGATCCCTGCCTCGGGCAACGGCTCAGTCAGCCGCGCAATGACCCCGGCGTCCAACTGACGGTAACGACGTCGCGGTGACATCCGGGGTCTACCTCGGCCAGTGCCTGCGCCACCTCGCTTTCGCGGTCGACCGGCAGGCACAGCCGCTGGGTCGCCAGCGCCGCGCGCTCGGTCACCGACTCGTGGTCAGAGCCGTCCGCAGCCGCGGGGGCATGCTGCTGCCAGTAGTCGGCCGCTAAGGCGTCTGCGCCCATCAGACCGAGGATCTCGACCAAGTCGCCGGCGATCGGACCAGTCGGTCGATCGAGGTCGTGGAACTGTCGCCAAAGGGGGTTCATCCAGGAGAGCGGGTGATGGGGTGGTAGCTCGAGAACCACTCGGCGCCGTGCGACCCGATCGAGAGCGAGCAGGAACGGAGCGATGTCCGCGACGTTGAAGACGACGTGCTGCACGACCACAACATCATGCACCTCGACGTCGCCAGCCACATCGGGCCACCGCCCCTCGACCTCGTGGTGCTCGACCCCCGATCGCGCAGCTCGCTCAGCGAAGGCATCGAGCATCGCCCTGTTGCTATCGACGGCGGTGAGCCGCGTGGCCAGTGGTGCCAGCGGTAGTGACGCCGCGCCGGCGCCCGCGCCGACGTCGAGCACCGACCCCGGACTGTTGCGCAGCACCTCGGCAGCCCGTTCGTACGACACCCCCGACGGCTCGATGACCGCTCGATCTGCGCGTTCGGCGAACCGACGAACCGGAAGCATCCAGGGGTCGCGGGTCGCGGCTTTGAGGATCGGGGCGGGTATTGCCCAACCGGCAAGGGCATCCGCCCAGCGTTGGGACACGGCCGAGACTTCCGAAGGTCTGCTCACTGACAAGATGCTGCCATGCAAATCACCGCTCTGGCAGGGGGAATCGGCGGCGCACGCTTTCTGCGTGGATTGCTCGCGCATCTCAAGAACCGCTCCGACGAGTGGTCCGTGGCCGATGTCACGGTTGTTGGGAACACCGCAGACGACATCACCTTGTTTGGGCTGCGGGTGTGTCCAGACCTCGACACCGTGATGTACACGCTTGGCGGCGGAGTCCATGAGGCACAAGGCTGGGGCCGTACCGACGAGACATTCAGTGTGAGCTCCGAGCTGGCCGCCTACGAGGTGCCCCCTGACTGGTTCACTCTGGGCGATCGCGACATCGCCACCCACATCGTTCGCACCCAGATGCTGCGAGCTGGATGGTCGTTGACCGACGTCACGTCCGCCCTCTGCACCAGGTGGCAGCCCGGTGTTCGCCTTCTGCCGATGAGCGATGACCCCGTTGAGACACACGTGGTCGTGCTCGACGAGTCCGGCGCCCGCGCGGCGGTGCACTTCCAGGAATGGTGGGTGCGCGAGCAAGCGCAGCGGCCGGCACAAGAGTTCGTCTTCCTCGGCGCGGCTGAGGCGAAACCGACTCCCGGCGTCCTCGACGCGATTCGGGGTGCCGATGTCGTGTTGCTTCCCCCGTCGAACCCCGTCGTGAGCATCGGCGCGATCCTTCAGGTACACGGCATCGCTGATGCACTGAGGGCCACATCAGCATCTGTCGTCGGGGTCTCGCCCATCATCGACGGAGCGCCCGTACGTGGCATGGCTGACGCCTGTCTCACGGCGATCGGCGTCGACACCTCAGCGGACGCCGTCGCCGCTCACTACGGGGCGCGGATTGCCGGTGGCCTGCTCGACGGATGGCTGGTCGCCGATCAGGACGCCGCAACCGCTGCCGCTCCAGGCATCGTGCAGAGGTCAGGTCCACTTCTCATGGCGACCCCGGCCGCCGCGGCCGAGCTGGCCGGCTCCGCGCTCGATCTCGCCATCGAACTTCGGCGCTGACGCCGATGCGCAGGTTTGACGTCGTCGCAGTCGAGGGCATGCCTGAGATCGTCGCGGGCCACGACCTTGCTTCGGCCATCGTCGTCGCCCACCCAGAGGTGCAGGGGGGCGATGTCGTGGTCATCTCAAGCAAGGCCGTCGCCAAGGCCGAGGGACGAGTCGTGAGTAGTCAGTCTCGCCACCAGATCATCGACGACGAAACCGTGCGGGTGGTCGCAGAACGGGGCGACCTGAAAATCGTCGAGACACGTCATGGTCTGGTGCTGGCGACGGCGGGCGTAGACGCGAGCAACACCGAGCCCGGTTCGCTGGTGCTCCTGCCCCTTGACCCCGACCGGTCAGCGCGCGCATTACGCGCGGCGATTCAAGGGATCGTCGGGGGCACGATCGCCGTTGTGGTGACTGACACGGCGGGGCGTCCCTGGCGAATCGGGCAGACCGACATCGCGATCGGCGCCGCGGGCCTGATCCCCCTGCTCGATCTTCGGGGCACGCAAGACACGCACGGAAATGTCCTTGAGGTGACCATGCCCGCCGTCGCCGACGAAATCGCCGCTGCCTGTGAGCTGGTGATGGGAAAGGCTGCCGGTGCTCCGGTTGCCGTCGTCCGCGGCCTCGGGCACCTCGTCCAGGATCCGGACGGGCCAGGGGCAGCCGCGTTGGTGCGGGGACGCGACGACGACCTGTTCCCCCTTGGCTCCTTCGATGTGATTCGGGCTCGTCGTACAGTGCGCGCCTTCAGTGACGAGCCGGTGCCTCGCGCTGTCATCGAGGCAGGCGTCAGCGACGCCCTCACCGCTCCCGCTCCGCACCACACCACTCCCTGGCGGTTCGTGGTCGTCTCCGATCGCAAACGTGAAGCCCTGCTCGACGCGATGGCTGAGCAGTGGCGAACCGATCTCCGCGGTGACGGTCTTGACGAACACGCGATCAGGCAACGAACAGATCGGGGCGACTCCCTTCGTCATGCCCCGTCGCTTGTCGTCCCCTGTCTCGTCGACGACGGGGCGCACGAGTACCCCGATGCCCGCCGGGCGAAGGCCGAGCGGGCGATGTTCCTACTCGCGATGGGAGCGGGAATCGAGAACTTCCTGATATCTCTGGCCGCTCACGGTGTCGGATCTGCATGGATCTCGTCGACGCTCTTCTGCCCCGATGTCGCGCGAACCGAACTAGGTCTGCCCGATGACTGGCAGCCGATGGGGGCCATCGCTCTCGGCTTCGCGGCGAACGCGCCGCCGCAGCGTCGTTCCCTCGATGTCAGTGAGTACATCGTCGACGTGTGACGTGACCATCGAGGTCTTGTCAGTGGCTTCGCCTACTGTCAGAGATGGTCGAAGAGATAAACAGGAGACGCGCCCGCACGCCATGGGCATCTGAGACACGGCGACAGCGACCACTGTCCAAGAATCTCTGTCCCGAAAGGTCTTCCGTGTCTCCGTCGCTCGTTTCCCTCGCTGATGCTGTGGCATCGATCGAGCGCGACGACGTATTGGTGGTCAACGCCAGCCAACGGAAGGAACGCCTCACCGAGTTGCGGCATGCCATCGATCGCCTCGAAGTGGCCTTCGATGCAACCGTCGCCGCGTCCGATACTGCGGGCGACGGTCAGGTGCTCGACGGGGCTACCAGCACCGCGGCTTGGCTCAGGCACGCTTTGCGGCTCGCCCCACGAGACGCCAGCGCCCACGTCCACACCGCACGGGCACTCTCGCGCAACGAGGCAGCCGACCCAGCCGTAGAGGCCGTTCGAGAAGGATCCATCTCGTACGGCCACCTGCGTGCCATCACCGGAACGCTCGATGACTTGGCTGAACTCGACCAGGCTTCGGGCCGTGCCCACGGGATCGGCGCTCCCGCTACTACCCCATCTCACCATGTCGAAGCAGTCACCCTGCTCGTCGACCTTGCCGGCCAGGTAGACCCAGCGCAGTTGCGCTCAGCCAGCCGTCACCTGCGCTACGTCCTTGACCCAGAGCGCGGCAAGGCCGACTACGAGCGGCAGTCTCAGACGCGCCGGGCAAGCCTGGCTCCTCTGCTCGACGGCACCTGGCGGCTCGAGGTGTTGACCACTGCCGAAGGCGGCGCCCTGCTTCGCCAGCTCCTCACCGCAACCGGTTCACCAACGAGCTCAGACGATTCGCGGACAGCCACGCAACGGCGCCACGACGCGCTGCTCGATGCGCTGCAGGTCGCCACGCAGTCTGACCAGCTGCCGGTCTCTGGCGCGCTTAGCCCGCGCATCCTCATCACCACACCGCCCGAGGCATTCCTTCCCGACAAGCTGCGGCCAGGGTCGAGCCCCGCCTGGCGACCTGCCACCTTTGCCGACGGTGGGCCGATCCCCGGCCCGCTCTTTGATCAACTCAGCTGCAACCCCACGCTGATCCGGGTGATCCAGTCACCGTCAGGTGTCGTCCTCGATGTGGGCCGGGCACATCGCTTCTTCACCCCTGGCCAACGCACGGCCCTGTGGACCCGTGACCGTGGCTGCCGATTCCCTGGCTGCTCGGCACCGTGGACCCACGCACACCACGTTCTTCCGTGGCAGCAAGGGGGCACGACAGACCTGGCCAACGGTCTACTGCTCTGCAGCCATCATCACCGCGCGGTCCATGACGGCACGTGGTCGCTGACCACAGGGCAGCACGGCGCGAATCACGCCGTCACCTTCACCCACCGCAACCGGCTCACGGTCCATCACAGCCCTCTCCCGCCACCTGATCCGCTCATTCGTGAGTAGCGAGAACCTGAACAGGAGAACGCCGGTCACCTCGATGCGGAGAGTCTTCGAGACTGCAAGGCCTCGAGAAGAGGCCCACGATCATTTCGACCGGTGGACCGGCACCGCCATCCTTGGCCCCCGCCTGGGTGCGCTGACTCCCGCCATCTCCATCAGCCGTTGCACCCGGTAGCGATGGCCCACATAGGGCTCCAGCAGTTCCTGCATGCGCGCGTCGTCTCCGCGCTCGCCGGTCAACCAGTAGCAGAGGTCCTTAGCCACATGGAAGTCACCGATCGAGACCGCATCCGGGTCGCCGTGTGACCGCTGGCGCACCTCAGCCGAGGTCCAGGCACCCACGCCCGGAAGCGCGCGCAACAAGCGATCAGCGTCGACGCTCGTCATCGTCCGCGTCCGCTCAATGGCCTTGGCCGCCGACGCGACCGACCTCAGCGTGCGAACTCGTTGTGGCGTGACGCCGGCACGATGGAAATCGGCATCAGAGACGGCGAGCCACGCGGCAGGAGTCGGAGGCGTCGCCATTCCTCGGGGCGCCGGGCCGTGGGCCGGCTCGCCAAAACGGCCAACGAGCATCTGCCAGGCCCGGCGGGCCTCACCGCCGGTGACCTTCTGTTCGAGCACAGCGTTCAGACAAGCCTCCAGCGGACGACCGGTCGACATCAGCCGCCAGCCGGGGGCTCGACGCCACACCTTGAATACCTGGGTATGCACGGGATCGAAGCCCTCGAGATCGTCGTCCGCGCCGAGTAGGGACGGCACTCGATCACACAGCCACTGCGCCCCAGGCCCCCATGCCGAGGCCAGCACCGTGCCATCTCTCGGTAGGCAGTTGAGGTGCAACGAGCCGGACCCGTTCGGGGTCGAAGTCACCCACCAAGCCGAGCCTCTGGGGCTCGATCCAAGCGCCGCGAACTGAAACGTACGGTAGCCCGCACCGCGACTCAGCGGCCCAAGGACAGCGCCGAGGTCAAGTGGGAACGCGGGCCGCCAGGTGCGCTCGGCCATTGGGTGCGCGCCCCGGGGTTGATCGGCACTCACCACTCAGCCCGTCGCCTCCACCCGTGAGCCGGGTGCCAGGTGGGTGCCCGGAGGCACGACGGCGGTGTCGGCCACCGCGGACTCGACCACCACTGAACCAGAACCGACCACCGCTCCGGAGCCAATAATGCTGCGCGTTACCTGAGCATCGGCACCGATCAGCGCGCCCGACATGACGATCGACGCGTCCACGACTGCCCCCGACTCGATCGCTGACCCAGCCAGCACGGTCGAGCCTCCGATGACGCGCACATCGCTTGGCGGGCGATACCCATCGGCAAACCAGGCGAGAGCCGGCGCGAGCCGCTGGGCCGCGGAGGGCGCTACGCCGAGTACGACATCTGCCGAACAACGAACGAGTGCCTCTGGAGTACCGACATCGCACCAGTAAGCAGTCTCCTTCCACGCTTGCACACGTCGCCCTGCAGCCAACAGATCGGGAAACGTGTCGCGTTCAACCGACACCACCTTGCCAGCGGGAATGGCATCGATCACCGAACGGCGAAAGACGTAGGCACCAGCGTTGATCCACGATGAGACCGGATGCTCCATCTTCTCGAGAAAGGCGGTCACCCGGCCGTCGTCATCGGTGGGCACACATCCATAGGCGCGCGCGTCCGCTACCTCGACAAGGTGCAACGTCACATCCGCGCCGACAGCGAGGTGCGCATCGACCTGTGCTGCCAGATCGTGACCGGACAGGACGTCGCCGTTCAGGATGACGACAGGTTCGTCTGTTTGCGACTGAAGTCCTTCGGCCGCGTTCCGGATCGCACCGCCGGTGCCAAGCGGCTCGTTCTCGTGCAGATAGGTCAGGCGAAGTCCAAGGGGTGTTCCGTCGCCGAAGGTCTCCTGGAATATCTCAGCTCGGTACGAGGTCGCCAACACGACGTGGTCGACGCCCGCCTGCCTCAGACCTGCAAGCTGGTGGGCCAAGAACGGGACGCCGGCGACCGGAAGAAGTGGTTTGGGGGTGGTCAGAGTCAGTGGCCGCAGCCGAGTGCCTTGACCACCGACCAGAAGGACTGCTTCGCGCATGGAGTCAGCCTAAGGGCGGCAGTGACACATGGTCCGACGAGTACCGGTGCTCGAACCCGGTGCTCGAACCCGGTGCTCGAACCCGGTGCTCGAACCCGGTGCTCGAACCCGGTGCTCGTTTGCGCCGTACCCCTACGGCCCGTAAAAAGAGTCGACCGCTCGCCCTACGAGTACCAGCCGACCACCCGGAGGGACACTGAGGCGTCGCTTCCCTTCGCCGTAATCGTCACCTTGCCATCGGCGCCCACCGGCACCACCGTCATCGTCCGCTGCGTGCCTCGCTTGTCGAAGACCAGCAGCGGCCTGGCCGTCTTGTTCGATCCAGTTGGCAGCACAGTCAGGTATCCCCCTGAGCGGTCACCACGAGCCAGCGCCTGCACCATGACTGACGAAGCGGCTCCTGGTACCTCCGTGCCGCTACCGCGCACCCGCACGGTGCGTGACTGACCAGCTGCGAGCGTGCCCGACGATGCCGACTCCAAAGCAGCGAACCCCTTGATGCTGCGGAACCGGCCGGACCGGTCCCCCTGCTGCGCGCGGAACCAACCGAGGACATCAACCTGGACGTGTGACTTGCCGTTGGTCAACCTCAGCGGCAGCCGTCCATCGGCGTCGAGCCGAGCAACGGTCGTGCCGGTGCGCCAAGCTTTCGCGGGAGCTCGAACGGCTGCCCCCAAGGACAACGGGGTCCCCCTGGGTGCCGTGGACAACGCGGCGGCCTCAGTCGGTTCGACCAAGCCAATGTTGACCAGGACCGTGCGAGCGCCAGAAGGCACTCCTTCTCGCCCGGCAATCTTGACCGTTCTCGATTCACCGGCGGTCAAGCGGCCCTTAGCCCAGCCAAGTCCCGTACTGCTGTTCACCAGGCGGCGCGAAGCCACCGACCGAAGCACCTTGGTCCCTACGCCGGACGACGTGTAGTAGCCGAGCAGGTCGACATCGAGCGAAGCCAGCTTGGTGCTGGCACCAATACACAACCTGCCGTTAGCAGGAACCCGCACGGTGGCCAAACCGGAGTTCGACCCGTCGGCCTGGTAGGTGACCGCGACCTGACTTCGGTCGAGGACATCGCACGGCCAAACCATTACCCGACCAGGATTGCGTCCGCTAGCCGCCGATACGCGGACAGCGACAGCGCGAGTTCCCTGCTGCGGCGCGAGACCCTGGCCCACCACCGACACAGAAACCTGGCCGTCGCGAGACACCGCTTTGGTCTCTCCGCGATCGACAACCCGGCGCGTCGACAGCTGCTCGAAGTAGGAGTATGACGACGAGGGCACGAACGCCGGTGTCGCCGTGACCGGGCCGGTGCCGGAACGGTAGATCGGGGCAACCTTCGCGCGGTATTGCCGACCGTTGGTCAGCCCCTTGATCCGAAGCCGACGCGTATCACGGCTCACCCGGTGGGTCTGTTCCGTTGGCGAGACCGTGATCCGATACCCCTTGATCCGACGCTGAGTGGTCGGAGAGCCCCAACGCACCACCGCCGAACGATCTCCGCGCTCGGCCCGAACGTTCTTG
>JBDTTS010000059.1:0-10545 GCA_039930525.1 Actinomycetes bacterium
TCCTCGATGGTGTTGCCGACGCACTCCGTCACCTGGTGACAAATGCCATTGACCACGGCTGTGAGACACCCTCAGAGCGACTCACAGCTGGTAAACCTGCCCAGGCCACCGTGACGGTCTCAGTGAGGGCCGCTGGCTCGACAATCGTGATCGAAGTTGCCGATGACGGCTACGGGATCGACGAAGAGACGTTGCGGCTCTCAGCGATTGAACGTGGTCTCTTGACTGCGGACACCCAAGCGACGGGTCAAGCGCTCATGTCGGTCCTCTTCCAGCCGGGCTTCAGCACTCGCGCCGAGGTCACATCGACTTCTGGCCGCGGAGTCGGACTCGACGTGGTGCGAACTGCGGTTGAGGATCTCGGTGGGACCATCGAGATCGAGAGCACGCTTGGTGTCGGCACCAGCTTCATCATGACGCTTCCTGTGACATTGGGGGTGATGCGGTGCCTGGTGGCCCGACTGGGCAATGAGCGCTATGCCGTGCCCGTGACCAATATCGTCGAGACCATCAGCCTGAGCGACATCGACACGTCGACGGTCGCGGGAGCAGCTGTTCTCGTGCGGCACGGATCGACAATTCCGCTGGCAGACCTCGGCCGCGCCCTTGGTGTCCCAGGCGACCGAGAGACGAAGGTCGGTGTGGTCGTTAGATATGGCGGGGCGTCCGAGCAACTTGCTTGGGCTGTTGACGAGCTCGAGGGCGAACTCGAAGTTGTCGTCAAAGACTTGGGGGGATTCCTCGGAAGGCCGCCGTTCATCGGCGGGGGCACCATCGACAGCGACGGGAGCGTGATGCTCCTGCTCGACGTCCGAGAGATGGCCGTCGAGCAGTACACCCGAGGGATCGCCTTCGAGGCTCCGACTATTCCTCAGGCGGCTGATGAGGCCGCTGGCCCCATGGCACCTGACCGTGCGGGGCGGCGCTCTACGGGCCGAGCGCGGGTAATGGTGGTCGAGGACTCAATCGGCGTACGCGAGCTACAGCGGGTGATCCTTGAGGGTGCCGGATACGACGTCGTGACAGCTGTCGACGGCAGCGACGGGGTCGCTCGCCTCAGCGGTGACCCGGTCGACCTGGTCCTGTCGGACGTCGAGATGCCGGGCATGGACGGATTTACGCTCACCAGGACCATCCGACGCACACGAGGATGGGAGAGCGTCCCGGTGGTGATCATGACCTCGCGGGGCGATGAGGCCGACAAGCGCGCGGGGCTCGATGCCGGGGCTAATGCTTACCTTCTCAAGAGCGAGTTCGATCAGACTCAGCTTGTCGACACGGTTCGGAGACTTGTCGGTCGCTAGGCCAGGTCGGGACGGCGTTCGCCGTTAAGTCAGAGGGCCTTTCGACCGAAGTCCTCGGTGAGCGAAAGAGAGGACGCGAGATGCCGACGGTGGTGATTGCCGACGACAGCCCTACCCTGCGCCGGATCGTTTCAACGGTGCTGGAGCGCGAGGGCTACACCGTCGTACAAGCAGAGGATGGCGTAGAAGCCGTCCAGCTGGTGTTTCGGCACATGCCGGACGCCATCGTGCTTGATGTTCAGATGCCTCGGGTCTCGGGCTATGTCACTGCACGGCTGCTCAAGGACGACTGGCGGACAGCTGACATCCCGATCCTGCTCTTGACCTCGCTCGATGCTGCCAGTGACCGCTACTGGGGAGCCCAAGCCGGCGCTGACCGCTTTCTGACCAAAGATTTCGAGGCTCCGCAACTTGTCGAAGCCGTGCACGAGGTACTCAGCGCCGCCGACGCTGCTCGCGGCGGGCGCCCCCCGTTGCGGCCTGACCCCGTTGACATGCAAGACGATGACGTCTTCGGCAGTGTGAGCGACTTGCTCGACCGCAAACTTTTTGAATCGTCGATCGCCGCCGAGGTCACTCAGATCGCGTCCGGCGTTCATGGGTTCGAAGAGACGATTGCCGAGGTGCTTGACGTCCTCAGTCGAGTGGTTGACTACGACCTCGCGTCAGTCCTGATGCTCGATGACCGGTCCACCTACATTCGCGTCTCCCGCGAGACGTCGCAGCAGCAGTACGCCGAGTTCTTCGATGCACTCGCTGATGCGGCAACAGATAGCACAGGCGTCGATGTGGCAGTCGGCGACCTGCAAGCCAGGGTGGCCGACCCAGAGGGCTACCTCGGCGCCGAGGACGAAGGCGAAATGGCCACCTTCTTGTCGATGCCGCTCAAGGCGGGTGGACGGATGATCGGCGTTCTGGCCCTGTCCAGCGCCAGGGCCAATGCCTTCGGTGAGACTTCGCTGAACACCTTGCGCCTGGTCAGCTCGCCGGCCGGAATTGTCGTGGCGAATGCCCGATACGCTGGAGCCCAGGCGCACTAGCCGGACCGCCGGGTTAGGGTTTCGTAGTGCCCCCGACCCCTGACGAGTTCCGTGAGGCGGTCAGCCGTTTCGCCAGTGGAATCACCGTGGTTACTTGTGTGGTTGACGGTGTCGACCACGCCATGACGGCGAACGCCTTCGCCTCCGTCTCTCTTAACCCCCTGCTCGTCATGGTCTGCGTCGAGCGAGAGTCGCGATTTCACGCGGCGATCAGCGCCACCCACGCCTGGGGAGTCTCGATCTTGGCCGCAGATGGCGAACACACCTCCCGCTGGTTCGCGACCAAGGGGCGTCCGCTGCAAGGGCAACTGGAGAGATCAGGACATCACCGATCCCCGCGCCACGGCGTCGCCTGGATCGACGGAGCGCTCGGATCCCTCGAGTGCCACACACATGACATTCGCCAGGCCGGCGATCACGACATCGTCGTTGGTGAGGTGGTCGAGCTTGAAGTCAGCGCTGGCTTGGTGCAAGACCCGCTCCTGTACTTTCGTCGGGGCTATCACTCGTTGGGCGCGGATGGCAACCGTGGTTGACGTCACGCCAGAAAGCTCGTCGAGCAACTTTGGCAAGAGTGGTCGACTGCTGGCCCTGACCGCTGGTGGTCTGGTCGTTGTGCTGTTGTTGGCCTACGTTGCGGCTTTCACTTGGGTCGGTGGAGGAATTCCCCGGGGCACGACAGTTGCCGGCGTCGCCATCGGCGGCCTGTCTGACACCGAGGCGGTACAGACCCTCGATGACGAGCTCAGCGATCGAGCGGTCGCCATGACGGTGGACGTCCAGGGGTCGGTGCGTGAATACCCGGCCGAGCGGCTGGGTATTGCTTTCGATCCACTAGCAACTGTCGCCGCGATCCCACGTCGAGAGGCGGCCCCGCAGGCGCTGGCGATGCAAGTGGCCGGGCAAGACATCGAACCCGACGTCCAAGTCGACGAAGCGCAGCTCGATCGTGCAGTGCGCTCGATGGCCCGCCGAGTTGATGACCCGGTGCGTCAGCCACGCATCGAGTACGACGGACTATCGGTGGTAGTGATCGAACCTCGCTCGGGTAACGAGCTCGATCGTGACCTAGCGGCATCGACCATCGTTGATGAGTACCTGACGGGCGACGGTCCGGTGACCCTGGTGGTGGCGCCGGTCGTTCCCGAGGTCTCAGTTGACGAAGTGGCGCTCTTCGCTGCCACCGAGGCGGAGGAAGCGATTGCCCGGCCCGTCACGCTCAGTATGGGCCGGACGAACGTCAGGGTCTCGCCGCTTCACATCGCTGCCGCGCTCTCCTATCGCGGCCAGGGCGGTGCGATGCAGCCAGAGATCGATGTGCCGGTCTTGCGGGAGCTGTTAGCCGCGCCGCTTGATGATGTGGGAAGCCCAGCTGTCGATGCCACCTTCTCTCTTGCCTCGGGGTCTCCCAAGGTGGTGAAGTCGCGGACCGGTCGTGGGGTCGACGATGATGCGTTGCGTGTAGGGATGATCGAGGCGTTGGCATCGCCCACTCGGACAGCCCAGCTCGGACTTGAAAAGTCCGAACCTGAGTTGACAACCGCCGAGGCCAGAAGGCTTGGCATTCGCGAGGTGATCTCGACTTTCACCCAGGAGTTCCCCTATGCCGCCTATCGCGTCACCAACATCGGCGTCGCTGCCAACGCCATCAACGGAACGGTTCTTGAGCCCGGCGAGACCTTCAGCCTCAATGGCGTGGTGGGAGAAAGAACGCCTG
The DNA here is from genome assembly GCA_039930525.1 of Actinomycetes bacterium. Taxonomy (GTDB): domain Bacteria; phylum Actinomycetota; class Actinomycetes; order JAHEKZ01; family JAHEKZ01; genus JAHEKZ01. Next base: position 4,062 of record JBDTTS010000059.1, read on the forward strand.
AGAACGGCTTCGTCGAGGGATTTGTGATCCAGAACGGACGCCTCGTCGAGGACTACGGCGGCGCGGTGTCAACAATTACTACCGCAATGTGGCACACCGCCTTTTTTGCCGGGATGACGAGATTGGAGCAGCGTGCCCACAGCTACTGGATCTCGCGCTACACGGCAGGTCTCGAAGCGACGGTGTCGTGGGGCTCCCTTGACCTCAAGTATCGCAACGACACTCCTTATGGCGTCTTGATCACTTCGTCGGTCACCGATACGTCTGTGACGACGACGATGTGGAGCACGAAGTACTGGGACATTGACGCGGTCTTTGGGCCCCGTGAGAACCCACGCACGCCGGGCACCATCTACGACACCACTGATGCGTGCGTGCCACAAGTAGGCGTCGACGGGTTCGACATCACAGTGGTGCGGGTCTGGAAGAGAAGCGGCGAGGTGGAGCGCCGCGAGCCGCTACGCACCTCGTACAATGCTGCGTCGACCGTGATCTGCGCGCCGGACCCTGCTGAGCAGAATGATCCAAAGAAGCCGGACAAACCCAACGACAAACCGGGCAACGATCCAGGAGGCGGCGGCGGCGGCAGCGGCGGCAGCGGCGGCGGCAGCGGCGGCAGCGGCGGCAACAACAACTAGCCCGCCGAGTGTGCCTCTGGGTGCCACAATCCCGCGCCGAGTGTGCCTCTGGGTGCCACAATCCCGCGCCGAGTGTGCCTCTGCAAGCAATGGCGTTCCGCGTGCCGATCAGCTGCCGTGAAGATGGCGTAGAGAAGCGACTGTGGATTGATCGGTTCCGGGCGGCGCTGAGCCACCGGACACAGCGGGAAGTAGCCCGTCGGCGAGTTCCTTGCCGCGTTCGACTCCCCATTGGTCGAAGGGGTTGATGCCCCATGCCATCCCCGAGGCGACGGTGGCCCCCTCGTAGAGCGCCACGAGGGCGCCGACGCTGAAGGGGCTGAGGTCGGGGGCCCAGATCAAGGTGCTGGGCCGGTTGCCGACCATCACCTTGTGGGGAACGAGCTCGGGATCGGTCCGGGAGTCGCGGAGGCCCGCTTCGGTACGTCCCAGTGCCAGAGCAGCCGCCTGAGCGAGCAGATTAGCCTGCAGCAGATCGGCACGCTCGCCGCTGTCGATCGACTGAACGCCGATCAGATCGACCGGAACCAGGTGGGTCCCTTGGTGCAATAGCTGGAAGAAGGCGTGCTGACCGTTTGTGCCCGGCGCCCCCCACACGATCGGAGATGTGGACCACGCCACCGGATCGCCATCAACAGTGACGGACTTGCCGTTGCTCTCCATCTGCAGCTGCTGGAGGTGGCTGGGTAGAAGGGCAAGGTCTTGCGAATAGGGAATGACAGCCTTGGTCGCTGTGCCGAAGAACTCGGCGTACCAGACGTCAAGCATGCCGAGCATCAATGCGGCGTTCTGTGGTGCCGGGTCGCTCAGCAGGGCGTCATCGACCGAGCGCATGCCCCTGCGAAGCGACTGCATTCCGTCGCGGCCGAGGGCGAACTCAATACCGATCCCCACGGCGGACGAGAGGGAGAACCGACCCCCTACCCAGTCGCGAAAACCGAAAACCGCGTCGGCGGGAACTCCGAACGAAAGAGCGGCGTCCACAGCAGTCGTCACCGCGCACAGGTGGTGCGCGACACCTTGAGCGCCCACGACGTTCAGCAACCAAGCCCTTGCCGCATTGGCATTGGCGAGCGTTTCAACCGTTGTGAACGTCTTCGAGATCACGACAACGAGGGTTGTTGTCGGAGCTAACGAAGCCAGAACGGTGTCGAGCTCAGCGGGGTCGACATTGGCAACGAAATGCACGCGCACGAAACCCGTGTGGTGGGCTCGAGTGGCTGCAGTCACCATGCGCGGCCCAAGGTCTGATCCGCCGATCCCGATCACGACGACGTCGGTGATCTGATCGCCGCCGTGCCCTCGACGTTTGCCAGACGTGACGGACGCGACGTAGCTGCTGACTGCGTCCGCCATCTCGACGACTTCTGGCATGACATTTACGCCCGCCACCATCACGGGTTGCTGAGGGTCGCCTCGCAGTGCGGTGTGGAGCGCGGCGCGATGCTCAGTGGCGTTCACCTCTGAGCCGGACGCCATGGCCCGCACTTGCGCCGGGATGTCGAGCTCTTCGGCGAGCGCACCCAGAAGCGCCAGAGTGTCAGGGCCACCCAGCATGCGCGAGAAGTCGACCCTCAGAGGGCCGGCATCGATGGTCATCGCCGCCGGCCGGTTGGGGTCGCTCAGCGCATCGCGGAGGTGGCGTTGCTTGACGTTTACCTGATGGGCTCGCAGAGCCTCTGCTGTCGGCGTCTTGAATCGCTCGTTGGCCACACGTCGACCCTACCGACGAGCAGAGTCAAGACGTCGGTAGACGTAGTGGTGGTGCTCGGTCAGCCCCAGTTGGTCGTACAACGCCCGTGCTGCCTGGTTGTCGCGCGCGACTTGCAGCCAGAGATGGCGGCATGGGTGGTCTGCCACATGGGCGGCGAGTGCGGCCATCAGCATCCTGCCGAAGCCGCGTCGGCGGTATGGCTCTGCGACTTCGAGGGCCGTGACACCCAGCCACTGCCCCTCAAGAGTCGCCCGCGCGATGCCGTAGACCTCGCCGGCGGGCCCTTCCAATGACGCGAAGAGCGGCTGTGCTGCCTTGCTCAGGAGTGGAACGAGGTCGGTAGGTATGGGTTGGGTCCCGTATCGAAAGGCATCGATCCACCGTGCGGTGGGAGTCTCGGCGATATGCAGGGTGACGTCCATGGGTGGCTGTGGGGATTCCGCTGTGGCCATGTCGATCGCAGAGAGGTCGCCGACCATGACCGCCACCTCGGCGTTGGACGTCCACCCCGCGGCGTCCAGCGCGGCGTCCAGGTCTCGACAGAGGGGTAGCGGCACCTGGACGGTGGGCACCAGCGAGCGCGTTCGGTACCAGGTGGAGACCCTGGCCAGAGCTTCGTCGAGGGGTACGCCGGGGTCACCCAGCGGCAGCGCGCTGTTCGCCCTCCCCGTGAAGCCGCGCGCAGCCCGAAGCACCCATCCCCCGAGCGACTCCTGTTCCAGAGGTTGCCACGCGGCGGCCGCGAGCGTCTCGAGGGCGGCGGCGTCAATGTCTGAGGCTGTGCGGAGGCGCCGGGGTGTGTCCGGAACGATCTTGGCGGCAACCACGCGTGCGGCGTCGACGGTGACGACCTCACCGGTTCTTCGGCGGACCGACCACACGGAGGGCTCGTCGCCGGTCGCCGCTTCGAAGAACCCCACGACGTCACGTAGGGCCGGTCCTCCGCTTGGACCGGTTCCGCCAGCGGTCATCCGCACGCTGACCCGGCGCCCCAAGGCCGACTCGACCCAACCTGCTTGGGGCCAGCGAGGGGCTGAGTCGGGTGGATCGACACTGGTCACAGGCGACCCCTTGGAAGCGGAACGAGCAGCGGTCGTGAATACTATGCATGGCGTCATTCCGAGGAGGAGCCAGTGACCTACGTCATCGCCCAGCCGTGTGTCGATTTGCTTGACAAGGCGTGTGTCGACGAATGCCCTGTCGACTGTATTTACGAGGGCGAGCGGATGCTCTACATCCACCCCGACGAATGTGTCGACTGTGGTGCATGCGAGCCGGTGTGTCCCGTCGAGGCCATTTTTTACGAGGACGACACCCCCGACCAGTGGAAAGATTTCTACAAGGCCAACGTTGAGTTCTTCGACGACCTGGGGTCTCCAGGTGGCGCCGCTAAGACTGGCAAGATCCCGAAGGACCACCCCATCGTTGCTGCCTTGCCCCCACAAGAGGTTGAGCACTGAGTCGCTCCCCACTCTCTGGCCGGCTCCCCGACTTCCCGTGGGATCGACTGGCTGACGCCCGCATTGCGGCGGCCGCCCATCCGCAGGGGCTCGTCGACCTCTCGGTTGGAACACCCGTTGACCCGGTGCCTCAGGTCGTGCAGCGAGCGTTGGCAGAGGCTGCCGACGCTCCTGGCTATCCGACGACGCAGGGAACAGTGCCCCTACGGGAGGCAGCTCTGCAATGGATGAATCGGCGCCTTGGTGTCTCCGGGATCGGGGCAAACGCTGTACTACCAGCCCTCGGCACTAAAGAACTGGTAGCGAGTCTGCCGCTGCTGCTGGGGCTGGACGCGGGCAGCCGGGTGATGGTTCCTGAACTCGCCTACCCGACGTATGACGTGGGGGCCAGGGTAGTTGGCGCAGAGGTCATAGCGTCCGATGCCACGATGGCAATCGGCCCAGGTCGGGTCGACCTGGTCTGGCTCAACTCACCCGCCAATCCCACCGGACGTGTGCTGCCGTCCGAGCACCTGCGCAAAGTTGTCATGTGGGCGCGGGAACGTGGCGCGATCGTGGTGTCGGACGAGTGCTACATCGAGCTGGGGTGGGAGGCGCGGCCCATTTCGGTGTTGCATCCTGACGTCTGTGGGCCGTCGCCTGACGGCGTCCTGGCGCTGCACTCGATGTCGAAGAGGTCCAACCTTGCTGGCTATCGCGCGGGATTTGTTGCCGGCGATGAGTCGCTCGTTTCGTCATTGCTTGAGGCACGTAAGCATCTCGGCCTCTTGATGCCCACGCCCGTTCAGGCGGCGTTGCAGGCGGCGTTGGAAGACGATGCCCACGTCATTGAGCAACGGCAGCGATACACCGCCCGCCGCCAGTTGCTGTTGGCGGCGGTGCGCGAGGCCGGATTCGCGGTGGAGCACTCTGAGGCGGGGCTCTACCTGTGGGTCACGCGCGGCGAGCCGTGCATGGATACCGTCGCATGGTTTGCCGAACGCGGAGTGCTTGTGACCCCTGGTGACTTCTACGGCGTGCGCGGGGCGCAGCACGTGCGGGTGGCGCTGACGGCGTCCGACGAGCGCATCGAATCGGCCGCGACACGCATCGCGAGCGGCGGCGTTGGCTGACGACTGGCGCGATCACCGGTTCCCGCCGAGTGTATTTCTGTGGCATCGCCGGGGGCCTCAACGATCAGACGACCTCAACGTGCACATGGTCGAGGTGGCGCAGCGTCGGGTCCTTGGGATTGCCGTAGGGCGAGGTGTAGTCGCGCCAGCCTTCCGGACTGCGTCGGGCCGACCATATCTTGTCGCGATAGATGATGATGCTGACGTCGAGCTGGTCGGCGTTGGCGACCAGCCAGTGGGCCAGCGCCCATCCGTCATGCCTCATCGTCGGGTCGTTGAGCGGTTCGTAGAACACGTCGATGGCCCGCCCCTCGTTGTGTGCGGAGGGCTGGGGGCGTGTGACGCCGCCCGGTGCGAAGCCGCCGAGACTCTGGTCACCCCAGGCGTCTTCAAGGTTGGTGCGAAGCGACGCCGCTCGAGGAGTGAGCCCGGTGTCGTTGATCTTCTGTGGGGTCTCATCCTCGGCGCGCACCGTGCAGGACAACGCTGCTCCGCGGCGTCCGGTCAGAGCGGCAGCAAGGGTCTTCGCCTCTTCTTCGTGCTGCTGATACGCGTTCGGGTACGCGCTGCGTTGGACGGTCTGAGCCGCGACCGTCACGGGCATCTGCTGCCAACGCTCAACGGTGATGAGAGCGGAAAAGAAGGCTTCAGCGGCGTAGACGGGGTCGGTGACCTGGTCAAAGGATCCCCATCCTTGGGATGGGCGCTGCTGGAATAGGCCGGCGCTATCGTGGTCGCCCCCGTCGAGGTTGCGCAGTTCGGACTCCTGCATGGCGGTGGCCAGACCTACCGTGACAGCGCGCGGAGGGAGGGCCTGTTGATGGGCGACAGCTGCCACCGTTGAGGCGTTCGCCACCTGTTCATGATCGAGCGAGATGGTGCCGTCGGGACCAGTAACGCGGCACACCTCACGCCCCAGGATTGGCCCTAACCCGCCGTTCCACCACACCACGACACCGGCCACCAGGACCAGGGGCAGGGCAAGCGCCAGCAACCCCAAGAAGGGGCCGCGAAGGCGTGACGGGTGCGCAGACATGGTCATCCCAGTGTGCGCTATGAAACGGGGTGGTCGGAAATCGGCGGCGTGGCGTCCGGCCGTCAATCGTTGGCGTGCAGTGCTTCGTTCAGGCCACCCCAGGAGCCGCTGCGGGCGACGACCTCGACGGTGCCGGTCACTGAGTTGCGCCTGAAGAGCAAACCCGACTGCCCCGACAGCTCTCGGGCCTTAGCTACCTGGCCGTCAGGTGTGGTGACTTTGGTGCCGGCTGTGACGTAGAGGCCGGCTTCGACGACGGAGTCGTCGCCCAGCGAGATGCCCACGCCCGCGTTGGCCCCAATGAGGCATCGTTCGCCGATGCGGATGACCTCCTGGCCTCCGCCAGACAGGGTGCCCATGATTGAGGCGCCACCGCCGATGTCGGAGCCGTCGCCAACGATGACGCCAGCGCTGATCCGCCCTTCGACCATGGAGGCGCCCAGCGTGCCGGCGTTGAAGTTGACGAATCCTTCGTGCATCACAGTTGTGCCTTCGGCCAGGTAGGCGCCGAGTCGGACCCGGTC
>JBDTTS010000060.1:0-10537 GCA_039930525.1 Actinomycetes bacterium
GCAAGATCTGCCCTGGCATGTGCAGCGGAGACCAGGCGACAGAGCGCTGCCCACCCGTGCTGGCCGCGAGCCAGCACGGTAACCCTGGGCAGCCGCGGGTCGTGGGTGCGGCCACCACGCGCCGGCGTGCGACGGGTCTGCGCGGGGGCGCGTCCTGGCGTCGCATCGACTGGTGCGACAGCCAAGTTGGTGCCGAAGACGGGAGCGATACCGGCGGCCAGCGCGGCGCGCGCAAAGCGCACGGCGCCACGCACTCCGTCGCGGTCGGTCAAGCCAAGCGTCGTGAGACCAAGGTCGGCGGCGACGGAGACGAGAGCTTCGGGGCTGGAGGCGCCGTGGCGGAGCGACCAGCCAGAGGCGACATGCAAGTGAGGAAAGGAGAAAGAGGTCACCGAGAGCAGGACCGAACAGCGCGGGAGCGTTCAGCTGGCACGGGTCGCTCAGCTCACTCGGGGCAGCGCGGTCTGGTGGGGAACGCCGACCGTCGTTCCGGCGAGCGCGAGGAACGTTTCGACATCGCGAAGCAGGTCGTCAGCCTCACGAGGGGTGACGGCGTCCAAGCCGGCCTCGGCTGCCGCTCGCTTGCCAGCCCCGGCAGCGAAGAAGGCCGCCCACTCTGCGAGCTCTGGTGCAGCCTGGGCAAGCAGGTCCCACGCACTGCGCGGACCACGGCGTCCAGTGGGGCGGGCGCGGGTGGCCAGTACCGCAGCGGCGGCCCGTAACGCGGCCAGATGTGCGACGGCATAACGCCGGCTGGCTCGTGACTCGAGGACTGCCTCAGTGAGCCCTCGCTGTGCCGCAGCGAGCAGGTCAAGGACGGCGGCCGACGAGCCTCGGGGGGTGTCGGTGGCCCCTCGAGTCCAACCTCGAGTCGAGTCACGGGTCGAGTCACGGGTCGAACCGCGAGTGAAAGCAGACGGTGAGGCAGTGGACATGGGGGACATCCCTTCGTGCGAGTCGGGTCAGTCGGGTCAGTCGGGTCAGTCGTAGATGGCGTGCAGCGACCACCGTTGGGGCGCTGGCTGGTCGGCGGGATCAGCGGCGACCAGGTGGTCGACCTCCAGGCAGAGGTCAAAGACACCGGTCTGTGCACCTCGGCATGCTTCGACCCGCCAGATCCATCGTTCAGGGTCAGCCGGGCCGTTGGTCGCGAAGTGGGGTTCTTCTTGTGGTGGCCGCGAGGCGGTGCGCCGCCACCACGCCCCGGTCTCGACCCAATGCGCCAAAACCGTGCCGACGACATAACGCCGGCCGCGCCACCGAAAGGCGAGCGGTGCTGCAGCAGCGCTGCTGTCAGTCGTCACCGATGTCACCGGCGTCAACGACTCGATCGACTCATCGATCCGACGCATCGCTCACCTCGTTTCGGTATTTCGGCGTTACGCGGTCATGATTGAGGCATCAGGTTACAATCCCGTGCTCGCAAAAGTGTCAATTATACTGTGTGGTGTACAGAACAGTTGCAACTTTTTGAAGTTGGTCGGCAGCAGGTCACCACCCCGTCGACCGATTCAGGTCTCCGGAAGAAGATTTGGCCTCGAGGGTCGAGGTCGAGGCCACGGAAGACTTCCGGTATTCGAACACATGTTCGAATAGATTCAGTAAACCCTTCTCAGCGGCCGGGGTCAACCCCTTGTGCTCGACGCGCCCTAGGGTCGACCTATGCCTGCGACCGACCGGCCATCGCCGCACCCTCCGGCTGTCGTCACCCTGCACGTCTGGACGGTGCCCACCACCGGCATCGCCCCAGCCATTGCCCGGCTGGCCGTCGACCGGTTCCGGCTACGCGGCTACCCGGGTCTCACCTTCGCCAAGCTCCTCGGCACCGGCAGCGGCCAGACCTTCGCCCCCCAGGACGCCGACCCCCGTCACTGGGCGTTGCTCACCTGCTGGGACTCCCCCCACGCAGCCACCACCCTTGAGCGCTCGCGGGTCGTCGGTCGCTGGGACGCCGCAGCCACCGAGCGACTTCGGCTCACGATGACGCCGCTGTCGAGCATCGGCAGGTGGTCAGGGCAGCAACCCTTCGGAGCCGCTTCATCCCCCTCGCCTCGCGTAGAAAATATGGCGTCCGACCAGCCGATTGCCTCTATCACCCGCGCCCGCATCAAGCCTCGCCAGCTTCCTGCCTTCTGGCGAGCGGTGCCTGAAGTGGTGGCTGACCTCCACCAGACCGACGGCCTGCTCTGGTCGAAGGGGATCGGCGAGGCTCCGATCGGGTTGCAGGGCACCTTCAGCGTGTGGCGCGACACTGCGGCGCTCCAGCGATTCGCCCACGAATCGAAGGGTCACCGCGCGGCGATCAAGCGCACCCGACAGACCGAGTGGTTCGCCGAAGAGCTCTTCGCACGCTTCGCGGTCGTCGACAGCGAAGGAACCGTCGACGGTACGCCGCTTGGGGCGGCTTGATGGCCGAGCTGATCCCCCTCGTCTTCACCAGTGGCTGGGCCAGCGGCATCAACCCCTACCTGGTGGTACTGCTGACCGGCATCGCCGGACGACTAGGCGACGCCCCGGTCCCTGACGCCCTCATGCGTACCGATGTTCTGATCGCCGCCGCTGTGCTGACGGCCATCGACTTCGTCGTCGACAAGACCGCCTATCTCGACTCGACCTGGGACGCCGTCAACACTGCCATTCGCCCCACCGCAGCCGTTGCCTTGTCGCTGCTCATCTCAGGTGACGCGACCACCCTGCAGCAGGCCGCCCTCGCCGCCATGGGGGGCAGCACCGCCGTCGTCGCCCACCTGACCAAGGCGGGCACCAGGGTCGCGGTTAACACATCGCCAGAACCGGTGAGCAACATCATCGTGAGCCTCCTCGAAGACGTCGCCGTCTTCGTTGTCACGCTGCTCGCCTTCATCGCTCCGTGGCTGGCTGCGGCATTGGCTCTCGTCCTCCTCATCACCGGCGTTGTGGTGGTCGTCGTCTTCTGGAAAGCCATCGCCCGATACCGTCGCTCTCGACAGAGACGTCGGGCAACTGAGGAACCATGAGTCTGCGCACGTACACCGGGCCAACCCCCAACGAGCCAGCCGCGCCAGCGGCCGTGGCACTGGGGTGGTTGCTGGCTGTCGCGACGATCGGGCTGCAGATCGCGTTTCCGCTCGCCGACGAGGTCAACCGCGCAACCCTGGCCGCCGTCACGGTGGCGGCCTTCGACCTCGCGTCAGCCGTCCACGCCACGGCCTACCACCGCTGGCGCGGCTTCTTGATCGTGGCGCTGATTGTTCCTGCTATCGGCTGGGGCGCTGAGCGCATCGGTTCCACCTCCGGCGTCCCATTCGGTGCGTACGAGTACACCGATGCGCTTGGCCCACTGATCGGTGGAGTTCCTCTCGTCGTCCCCCTTGCTTGGGCGATGATGGGCTACCCGGCCTACGTTGCGGCGTCCACCGTGCTGGTGCGCGCCCGCTGGTTACTTCCCTTTGTGACGGCATGGTCGCTGATGGCGTGGGACTTCTTCCTCGACCCGATGATGGTCGAGCTCGGTGCCTGGCGATGGACGACAACCTCTCCCGCCCTGCCAGGCATCCCCGACATTCCGCTCACCAACTACGTCGGTTGGTTCGGGGTCGGGTTCGTCATCGGCCTGGTGCTGCTCGTCATCCCAGCCCGCCGAGCCTCGCGCGCACAACCCGCGACGCTCTATCTGTGGGTCTACCTCTCGTCGGTGCTCGGTAGCGCGGTCTTCTTCGACCGATCCGGTCCGGCGATCGTCGGTGGCATCGCCATGGGGCTGGTGGCGCTCCCTCTCGCCTGGCGGCTCTGGGTCGACCGCGGATGACTCGCGGACGCCGCGCCGCGCACGTCGTCGTGGCGATCGGCTCGGCCTTGGCGACGGCTGGGTCGGTGCACAGCTGGTGGAACCTGCGGCAGCTGCGCGTGCTGCCGCAGGACAGTAGTCCGGGGGCCGTGCCGGTGTCGGTGCTGGTTCCGGCTCGCGACGAGGCCGGTGTCATCGGCCAGTGCCTGACATCACTACGCACGCAGGTTGACGTTGCCGGCCTCGAGATCATCGTCCTTGACGACCGATCGAGCGACGGCACCAGCGATGTTGTCTCCCACCACGTCGTCGACGAACGCGTCCGGCTGATCGTGGCCAGCGGCGAACCGCCCCCGGGCTGGCTGGGAAAGACCTGGGCCTGCCACCAGCTGTCAGTCGAGGCGTCCGGTGCCGTGCTGGTCTTCGTCGATGCCGATGTCACCCTCGCGCCCGACGCGATCAGTCGCATGCTGAGCGTGCTCGCCAAAGGTGACGTGGACGCGATCAGCCCCTACCCACGTCAGACCGCCATCACTTGGGCCGAGCGGCTGCTTCAGCCGCTGTTGCAGTGGTCGTGGGCAACGCTGCTTCCGCTCGGGCTCGCAGAGCGCAGCCCCCGGCAGTCGTTGGTCGCCGCTAACGGCCAGGTACTCGCCATCACCCGCGATGCCTATGACGCTGCCGGTGGGCACGCAGGCGTCCGGGGCGACGTGCTCGATGATGTCGCGCTCTTTAAGGCGCTCAAGGCCGTTGAACGCCGCGGAGCTCTCGCTGACGGCACTGACCTCGCGACGTGTCGCATGTACGACAGCTGGCCTGAGCTGCGCGACGGATACGTCAAGTCGCTGTGGTCGGCCACCGGGTCACCCACCGGGGCCGCGGCCTTGATCGCGTTCCTGGGCGTCGCCTACGTCGCTCCCCCGGTCGCGGCGGTCTTTGGCTCTCGCATCGGCGCCCTTGGCTACCTGGGGGCCGTCAGCGGCCGTGCCGTCGTCGCGCACCGCGTCGGCGGTCGAGTGTGGCCCGACTCGTTGCTGCATCCGGCATCCATCGTGGGCTTCGGCTACCTGACCGCCCGTTCGTGGGCGGGGCGCCGACGCGGCACCCTCACCTGGAAATCCCGCCCCCTGCCCTAGTGGCGCCCCGCAACGTGTGAATGTGTGGCGGCTATAGCCGCCACACATTCACTCAGTGATGGGGGCAGCGACGACCTGAAGGGTGTCGAGCGTGGGATCGGCGGCGTAGCGCACCTGAGTGCCGTCGGCCATCGCCGCTCGTAACCCCTCGATGGCGGCAACCGTGATCCGCTCACCAGGCGCGAGCACCGGAATCCCAGGTGGGTAGGGAGCAACGAGCTCGGCAGACACCCCTCCGATCGCGGACGCGGCAGAGACCGTCTCATGCTCGGCGAAGTAGGCGTCCCGCGGTGACAGGACGACATCGGGCTCGACAGTCCACGAGATCGATGACAGCACCGGACGCGCCAACGTGCGTTGCCGTTCGACCGAGGCGACCACCCCGTCGACGAACTGGTCGACCGACGCCTGGTCGTCATTGATCGAGATGATCGGCACCACGGTGTCACGGTCGGCGAGCTCGATAGGCATGCCCAGAGCCACGAGGTCTTCCTCGATGGCCAACCCTGTCGCTCCTGTCCCCGACACGTTGATCGCGATCTTGACGCGGTCGAGGATGACGGAACGATTGACGACGTCATCGAGCAGCACCACTCCCGGTACTTCACGGAGCCGGTCTCGAGCGTGATCGACGATCCGCAACAGGTGGCCGAGTAGCCGCTCACCGTCACGCTCCATCAGCGCCCTGGCTGCGTCTGCGCTCGCTGCGATCGTCCCCGAGGGACTCGTCGTGGCAGTCGCGTCGAAGGCGCGGTCCAGCCGGTGCGCGTCAATGCGCTCCGTACGCGCTACGACCAGGGCCGCCTGCGTGTAGGCGGGAAGCGTCTTGTGGGCGCTGGTCACCAATGCATCGGCACCTGCCTGAATCGCGTGCCGGGGCAGATCGGGGTGAAAACCGAAGTACGCCCCCCACGCCTGGTCGACAACCAGTGGCACGCCGTGGGCGTGGGCCACGGCGGCGTGCGCCGCCACATCTGAGACCGTCCCCACGTAGGTCGGCTCGACGAGAAAGACCGCCTTCGCCTCCGGACGCTCGGCCAATGCTTGTTCGACGCGTTCAACGGGCACATGGGTCGGCAGCCCCGTCGTTGGGTCGACGTCGGGGCGCACCCACACGGGAGTGACGCCAGCCAGCACCATGCCGAGCAAGAGCGAACGGTGCAGAGTTCGCGTGACCACGACAGTGTCGCCGGGCCGACACAGCGCCATCATCAGAGTCTGGTTTCCGTGCGTTGATCCACCCACCGAAATACGGCCCCAGTCGGCGCCCCATGCGCGAGCCAGCCGTCGATCCGCCTCGGCGATCACCCCTGCCTGCTGACGAATCGTGTCGACGCCACCGTAGAGCGGGATGTCGTCGCGGACGACGGGGCCGACCAGGTCCAGGCGCTGCTTGTGCCCCGGCGTTCCGAACGGCACCGGCCCAGCCGCGCGGTAGGTGAGCCAGCCGTCCAGCAGGGGGGCGTCGCTACGCAGATCCAGAGGGTCGTCAGGGTTGGTCATGACCGCGACACTAGCCACCCGTACGCTCCCGACGTGGCTTCGGTGGTGGTGGTCGGCGCGGGCATGGGCGGCATGGCTGCTGCTGCTCGGCTGTCTGCGCAGGGACACACCGTCACGGTCGTCGAGCAGTCCGCCCGCCCGGGCGGCAAGCTGCAGACGTATCGACGCGACGGCTTCGCGTTCGATACCGGTCCCTCGCTTCTCACCTTGCCAGCTGTCTACCGGGATCTGTTTCTCAAGACACCCGTCCGCCGCAAGGGCGCATCACTCGAGGACAACGTCGACCTGCGCGGAGTGGATCCGGCTTTCGGCTACCGCTGGGCCGACGGCGCTACCGCGGTGTTGCCGGGTAGCAACAGCAACCGAGTCGCCGCCGCGCTTGGCGCGTCCCTCGGTGGCACGGCCGAGCGCGACTGGCAGCGGTTCAGCCGGCGCTCTGCCGATCTGTGGGCGGCCACGCGCGTCCCGTTTCTCGAGTCGCCACTCTCCGGGCCACGCGACCTGCTTCCGCACCTGCGCAAGTGGTCTGATCTGCGCACAGTGGCTCCGTGGAAGACCCTGCGCGGACTGGGCAACGAGTACTTCGACGACCCTCGTCTCGTCACACTTCTGGACCGCTACGCCACCTACACCGGCTCAGATCCTCGTAAGGCCCCGGCCGCTCTCGCCGTCATCCCGTTCGTCGAGCAGACCTTCGGCTCTTGGCACATCGGCGGCGGGATCGGGGTGCTCGCCGAAGCTCTCTACCAGCGCTGCCTCGACCGCGACATCACGTTTCGCTTCGACTCCGATGTCACGGGAGTGCGAACGGAAGCAGGAAGGGCATGCGGCGTCATCTTGAAAAACGGTGAAGCGCTCGATGCCGACCTCGTGGTGTCCGACGCCGATGCCACGAGCCTGTACCGGCACCTCGTGAGCGAACCTGCCAGGCGCGCGCCACTTAGGAAGCTGAGCAGGGCCACTCCCTCGCTGGCCGGCTTCGTGATGCTGCTGGCCGTTCGCGGACGCACTCCGGGCCTGCAACACCACAACGTGCTCTTCCCCGCCGACTACGACGCTGAGTTCGATGCCATCTTCGGGCGCGCACGGCGTCCTGTTGACGATCCCACCGTCTACATCTGTGCCCCGGACGACCCGCTGATGCGTCCCGATGACCACGAGGCGTGGTTCGTCCTGGTCAATGCGCCGCGCCACGATCCAGTGAGCGGGGTCGACTGGTCGGACGCCGCGGTGGTCGAGGGTTATCGCGAGCGGGTGCTCGACGTGTTGGCTGCTCGTGGCTACGACGTCCGGCCGCGGTTGCTCTGGGCGGAGACCCGAACACCGGCCGACTTGGAACGCACCACCCGATCACCGGGCGGGTCGATCTACGGCACCTCGAGCAACGGCGCCAGGGCGGCCTTCTTGCGGGCGGCCAACCGGTCACCCATACCCGGTTTGTTCCTCGTCGGCGGATCAGCCCACCCCGGAGGCGGGCTGCCATTGGTGGGCATGTCAGCCGCGATCGTGGCTGACCTCATCGGCCCCGCCTAGACCCCCACCGAACATCCCCTCGAGTGTCCCCTTGAGTGCCACATATTCGCCTCGAGTGTGCCCCTGCGTGCCACTATTTCCCCTCGAGTGTGCACCGGGCCCTTCGTCGGGCGCATGCCTGTCCACACTCGACGTCCGAAAGTGGCACCCAGGGGGACGCTCGGCGGGCCTGGGTGGCACCCAGGGGGACACTCGGCGGGCCTGGGTGGCACCCAGGGGGACACTCGGCGGGCCTAGGGGCGCCGGCCGAGGTCGAGGTTGGCGTAGATCTCACGCGTCGCCGTCGAACGGTTCAACGTGTAGAGGTGCAGGCCGGGCGCACCTTCGTCGAGCAGCTGCCGACATAGCTCGGTCGCCATTTGGACGCCGACGGCACGCACGGCGTCTGGGTCACCGCTCACCGGGGCGAGCCGCGCCAAGACGCTGTCTGGGATCGGAGTGCCCGACAGCTCGGCAAAACGCACCAACTGCGTCACGTTGGTGATCGGCAAGATCCCAGGGATCACCGGAATGTCACACCCATGGCGCCGCGTGCGCTGCACGAGATCGTGATACTCAGCGATGTCGAAGAAGAACTGCGTAATGGCGAACTCAGCACCGGCGTCGGCCTTACGGACCAGCGCCAAGGCGTCGACTTCGCGATCCGGCGACTCTGGATGGCCATCTGGGAACGCCGCCACACCCACGCAGATGTCACCGAGCGAGCGGGCCAATGACACCAACTCGTCGGCGTTGTGCAGCCCGTCGGGGTGGGGTTCCCAGGGGGCTCCAGGCCCACCGGGGGGATCGCCTCTGAGCGCCAGCACATTGCGGACGCCGGCCCCGGCGTACGCCCCGATCACGCTACGAAGCTCGTTCCTGCTCGCGCCTACACAGGTCAGGTGCCCGACCGGAGTCAGCGTCGTCTCGGCAGCGATCCGCTCAGTGAGGCGCACCGTGCGGTCGCGAGTCGAACCTCCCGCCCCGTACGTCACTGACACAAAGGAGGGCATCGAAGACTCAAGCTCGCGAATCGTCTGCCAGAGCAGCCGCTCGCCCTCATCGGTCTTCGGCGGAAACAACTCGAACGACCACGAGTGACGCCCCTGTCGGAGCAGGTCGGCGACGCTTGCTGAGGTGACGGCTGACACCGTAGGAGCGGACATGAGGGGTGAGCCTACGAGAAGTCGTTCCATGATCTGGAACCGGTCTCAGGCTGCGCGTCCGACGACTCGTCGATAGCCTCTCTATCATGTCCTCGCCGCACTCCCCGTTGGACGCCGAAGACCTCAGGGTCCGGGTCCACAAAGAACTCGAGACCTTTCTTGAAGCACAACAGCCGGTGTTGGACGCCGTCGGCGACGAACTGCTGCCCATTCTTGACGCGGCCCGCTCACTTCTGGCCGGGGGCAAACGGCTGCGGCCAGCCTTCGCGTACTGGGGGTGGCGAGGCGCGGGGGGCAGCGACTGCCCCGACATCGTGCGCGCCGTTGCCGCGCTCGAGTTTTTGCAGGCCTGTGCGCTCATCCACGACGACGTCATGGACGACTCTGACACCAGACGCGGTCAGCCGAGCGCTCACCGGAAGTTCTCTGGCCTGCACCGCACAGCCCAGTGGTCAGGCTCCCCTGAGTCGTTCGGCATCGGCGCAGCGATTCTGCTCGGCGACCTCACCTTGACCTGGGCCGACGAGATGCTCTTCTCCACACCGCTGCCCCAAGAGGCGCTCGTTCGCGCCAAGCCGGTCTACGACCGCATGCGCACCGAGCTCATGGCCGGCCAGTACCTCGACCTCCTCGAGCAGGCCAGAGGCGGCGGCTCCGTCGAGCGGGCACTGCGCGTTGCCCGCTACAAGGCGGCGAAGTACACCGTAGAGGGCCCGCTACACCTGGGCGCCACACTCGCCGGTGCTCCCGACGAACTGCTGACCGCCTACAGCGCCTACGGGATCCCGCTCGGCGAGGCGTTCCAGCTGCGCGACGACGTGCTGGGTGTCTTCGGCGACCCGGCGGTCACCGGTAAGCCTGCGGGCGACGACCTTCGCGAAGGCAAACGCACGGTGCTGATAGCCGTGGCCGAGGAGCGAAGTTCGCCTTCACAGCAAGCAACGCTCAATCGTCATCTAGGCGATCCCCACCTGACCGCAGAGGGCGTTGACAACCTGCGATCCCTGATCGAAGAGACCGGTGCCCTCGACTTCGTCGAAGAGCTCATCATCAGCCTCGTCGATCAGTCACACCGCGCCCTCGACTCGCTTCCGCAGCCGGCACACAGCATTCTCGATGACCTCACCTACGCCGCCACGCGGCGTGCCGAGTAGCCACCATGCGTACGGTCAAGGGACGCACTGACCACGTCGTCGTCATTGGTGCCGGGTTCGCCGGGTTGTCGGCGGCGCTGCGGCTGGCCGGCTCGGGCCGTAGCGTCACGATGCTTGAGCGGGCCGCGGTGCCGGGCGGACGCGCCGGCGTCATCTCCGACGCCGGCTACCGTTTCGACAACGGCCCCACCGTTCTCACGATGCCCGACCTGATCGCCGACGCCTTTGACTGTGTCGGCGAAGACATGGCCGACTGGCTAACGCTTCGCCCGATTGATCCGCTCTACCGTGCGTGGTACG